>NZ_VDFO01000001.1:0-111877 GCF_009600995.1 Companilactobacillus halodurans
TCTGACAAGCTATACTGATTTATAAAGTGTTCAATTATTGTTCTGGATAGTCTGTCATGTATCAGTTCAACTAGTCTATGTGTATCTGCATCAATAGCTATAAATGTAAAAAGATTTTTTACTGAGCGAAATTCATCGAAACAAATATTTTCAGGTAAATGTGAACATCTACGTGGAATCTTCGTATTACCATACAAAATCCTGCCTACAGTACTAGCCGAAATACCAATAATCTTAGCCATGGATGACAAAGTAAAGGATTCTTTAGCCATGGAAAAGATTCTGTGTTTAACTTGCTTAGTCATTGTATGATTTTTGATCAATAAGTCACTGTGGGCACCGCAGGTGCTTCCACAGTTCCTACATAAAAATCGTTGTTTCTTAATTACTAAATGATATTCAACACCACTAAAACTGGCCAGTCTCGCATTAGTAGTTCTTTTACCGTTTTTAACTAATGAGTTCTTTCCACATTGAGGGCACTTATGTAAGGCGTAGGATAATTCGGCATTCACAACTTTAATACGCTTTATAACGCCACGTTTTTTTATTTTGGCATCTTTTACTGAAATAATTTTTATATTATCGTCTTTTATATCTAATGCACATAGTATAAAATTGTCTTGGGACATCATGTTCACTCCTGTTTGATTTGGTTTGGTTGCTTAAATCTTAACACGAGAACAGTGATGTTCTTTTTTTATCTAAAAGAGAATAAAAAACTGGCGTTGATTTATTCATCAACACCAGAAAGTTTAGAACCAAATAATTAAGGTTCAATAAAAAATTGAATCAATAACAAAAGAGGTCCGAATTCCAATTGGAATTCGGACCTCTTTTAATTTTATGTTAACTATGTTTATAAAACGAACGATTATCTAAACCAAAGATTCGTTCTGAAAACTTCCCTTTTTCAGTCTTATCAAGTGCCTTAGTAATCATATTGATTGAAGCGTCCATCATATCAATATTGTGCAAAACTTCCGCCTCAAGCAATTTAGGACGTTCTGGAGAGCCATATTCTAAAAGACCATGATGCGACAAAATCATATGACGTAAAAGAATCATATCTTCACTCTCTAAACTGATATCAAGTGCTGAAGCTGCCTTGACGATTTCTTCATCGACAATCATAATGTGACCTAACATATTGCCTTCAAAAGTGTACTCGATATCAAGACTGCCAGTTAGTTCGATAATTTTTCCAAAATCATGCAAGCAGGCACCAGCAATCAATAGAGCTCGATTAATTTGAGGATATTGATCTGCAATATTTTCAGCCATTCTAACCATACTCAAAGTGTGATAAGCCAATCCGCCTTGAAAATCATGATGATTAGTTTTCGCAGCGGCACTCGTAAAGAAACGGTCATGATACTTCTTAAAAAGGTATCTGACGATTCGATTCCAAGATCCGTTAGTTATCTGTAAGAAAACATCATCAAATTCCGCTTCCATATCTTTTCTTTTCATCGGTGCAGTCTGAACGAACTGAGACATATCAACTGTCTTTGGATCAAGTACCCCCAAGCGAGTAATATTTACTTGCGGTTTACCTTGATACAAATCACGACGACCCTCTAATTGAACGACAGCGCCTACGTGATAGTGCTCAGCATCTTCTTCACTAGCATCCCAATACTTACCGGGAATTTGGCCTGATTTATCTTCAAATACTAATGACAAAAAGTTCTTGCCATTTTTTGCAAGGCGAAAATCTGAACGTTTAATAATAACTTCCAAACTCATATTTTCACCTTTATTAAAATCAATTATATGCTTCGGCAATCTCTTCTCCCCCTTGGAGCTCCAAAATATGATCGATTGGTACTTTTGGTTCATTGGCTGTAACGTAAATAACTTGATTGCTCTTAGAAATCTCTTGAATCAATTTAAAGACGTTCTCAGTTCGTGATATATCAAAATCCACAAAAGCATCATCAATCAATATTGGCAACTTGATTAAATCTGATATTTCAGTCACGAATGCTAAACGTAATGACAAGTACAATTGAATTGTTGTAGCTTTGGACAATTCATGCACATCAAAGAGATTCTTATCTGCGCTAGTTATCATAATATCTTTATCATTAAAATCAATTTTAACGTAATTATTATCCGTTAACAGAGCAAAGTATTGCGTTGCTTTTTGAATCATCTTCGGATAACGATTTTCCGTAGCTATATTGAGCATTTCTTTAATCCAATCGCTCGCAAGTTTTTCAGCTAGCCATTCGTCATAATTTTCTAAAATATCCTCTTGGTTTTGAGCCAATTCACTAACGATTCTCTGATACTGAGTATTATCAAAAATCTGTTGCATCTGCTCTTTAAGAGAACCCATCTGACGACTCAATTGATTATTTTTATCAGATAGCTCATTTTTCTTTGCAACTGCTGCAGACAATTCATTGCTTAGGGTTTCTCGGTCAGGATATTTTTGTAGCTGAGCTAAATCGCTGCCCAGAAAATCTTTATCCTGCTTGAATTGATTTACTGCCCTAACATTCTCTACTTGTTGCGTGTGAATTTGAACAAAAGAATTCAGATTAACAATTTTATATTTTGCTAAGATTTGTTCAATTTTAGTTTTCAGTTCTGCTAAATGCTGAGTCTTGTTATCAGCCATTTCTTGAGTGACGGCTTGATTCTGTTGTGCCAAATCAGCTTTAGCTTTAATCTGGTCCAATTCAGCAAAGTACTTCTCAATTTGTTCATTATATTTGTCTGACTTATATGACTCATCTAAAACATTCAACTGAAGTAAAATTTTACGCCACTTATTCAAATCGACCTCAATCGACTTGATGCCATCGACTAATCCACGTTGACTCGTATGAAAATTGTCTAGAGCAATGACAGTTTCCTGAAGATTAATGATGGTTTCGCGAGAAAGATTCTCATAGCCCTTTTGTTTGAGAAAAGCGTAATTAGCTAAATTATTCTTAGCTGCCAAGTTTTTCTTTTGATACCAATACCAAAAGACACTCAAAGCAGCAACAACAATGAATAAGAACCGCAGTGGATTACTTGTTACAAAAGCTAAAACAATTGCCACTGCACAAATTATCAAAGGAATATTAACTTCACTATTAGTTTGCGGCGTCAATTGATCCAATTCACCACTGGTCAAAGGCAACATATCTTCAGCTAATTGCGGGTGATTCTTAAATAATTGGTCAACTTGAGTATCGACTTTTAACAATTTGGAATTCATATCGTCACGATGAAATTGTAAATTTTGCAATTCAAATTTTTGATTGCGAATATAATCTAGTTGACTTTTATTCGCATTGTAATTCTTCAAAATATTTTTCTCGACGTTGTTTAATTCCGAAACCTTATTAGTCGTTTGCGTCTCTTTTAAAGTACTCAGTTCTTGATTAGCCTTTAGAACCTCTTCCCAATCATCGTTGCTTATTTGAATAGAGCTTTCATTTGGATGCTTATTTTTTTGAAATTGTTCATAACGGGACCATTTCTTATCCAAATTACGCAAGCTATCTTCAGCTTCATCAGCTTGTTTCAATAACCTTTCATTATCATCGAAATCACGATTGACCAAACTTAACTGGTCTTTAACTCGTTGATAAGCTGTTTGTTGATTTTCAATTTCAGCTTTTTCTTCAAGCAATTTATCGCGTCGTTTCAATTTCACGACTAAAGGCTGTTTTTGACCGCGTGGTCTATAAATATTTTCCGCATCGGAATTTAAATTATCGGCAGCTTTCAACCAATCTTTACTGCCAACAGCCCCAATCGACATGATTTCAGTTTCTAATTTATTCTCATCCAGACTATAAATTGAAAGAATACTCTGATCGTCAAAAATATGAGTATTTTCAAAGTCATCCTTTGTAAAATTACCCAATATTTGGCCCATCAAAGTATCTGGAACAACTTGGCCATCATGGAATAAAGTGACCTCGCCATTTCCCTTGCCATCGACCCTTTTTACCGTCCAATGACTTTTGTCTTTTGCTTCAAATGTTAATTCTCCACCATAATTGCTACTATTTTTGGGTTTATATTGTTGATACTTGTTGTCTCCCCGAGCTGATGCAAAGCCGAAGAGAATACTTTTTATAAAATTCAATAATGTGGTTTTTCCGGCTTCATTTGATCCAAAAATAACTTGGTAATCCGATTCAAAGTTAAATTCCTGATCAATCCATTTGCCGAAGCCGTATACCTTTGCTTCAACTAATTTCACAACTATTCTCCAGTATATTTTTGATTAATCATATTTCTCGTTAGTTCCTTAATATTTTTCATGAACTCTGGATCATTGATATGTTCACGAATAATCGGCTCAGAATATAATTTACTATCCATATCTTTTATTTTATCTAAATCTAGCACGTTTGACTTAGCTTGATCCCAATATTTTTGATCTATTTTAGCTAATTGTGGATTATCGGTAAATTTTAGATAAATTTTATAAAGGATACCTTGAGTAGCAACACTAATAAAATGTTGCATTACCTCATTTCGTTCAATCGTCTTAACGACATCGTCATTTAAATTCTGAGCATTATTAATCGTTAAAGTAATTAACGAGCCAGGAGTACTCAATAAATCAGTTATCTTCGTAATCAATGAGTCGACAGTATCATCTTTTTTAGCCGTTAATTCCGCTTTTTCCCAAGTATAAATACTCGACTTTACAAACTTCATCTTCGTATTATGGTCAGTTTCTTCAACGATATAAAAACCTTTAGGACTAGTTTCATTTTGATTTCGACCTTGAATATCTCCAGGATAAACGATAACTGGCGAATCGCATAAAATCTCACGCTTATGAATGTGTCCTAAAGCCCAATAATCATAGCCTTTTTTTAAGAGGTCTTGGATTTGAAACGGCGCGTAATTATCATCGCCGACGCCTGCATGCAAAATACCGATTTGATAATCGAAATCGCCACGTGCTGGATAATTTGAAACAATATTTTGATTAATATGCTGTTGATAATAACTAAATCCAGTGATGCCCACTCTTTGACCATCTTTAGCTGTCTGTTCAATTGTTGTAACATCTTGACCAAAGACAACGACATTTTCAGGAAAATCGACCACAGCAAAATTATTGCGATAATAATCATGATTACCGTAAACTAGATAAACTTTAATATTTGCTTGATTCAATTTTTCAAATTGTTCTTTTAAAAACATCTGCGCTTTTAGTGAGCTATCGGTATCGTCAAAAATATCTCCGGCTAAAATCACAAAATCAACTTTTTCTTTCAAAGCTGTCTCAAATAAATTTTCAGTGGCTTTATAAGTTGATTCTTGTAATTTTTTTTGCAAATCTTTTGAAAAATTACTAATACCAACAAATGGCGTATCTAAATGTAAATCAGCTGCATGCAAAAACTTCATTACTACTCTCCCGTAAAAGAAAAGGACCAGAGCAAATTAATTAAGCCCTAAGTCCTTATCCTTATTATTAATCTTGATAAATTTCAGCGATAGGCTTTGAAATGATCTTATTCAATTCATCCATCATTGAATTCATCTTTTGCTCTTTTTCCATTAAGTTTTGGATTTCACTGTAATTTGAAAGTTGGTCAGTTAATTCTCTCATGGATTTAACATCGTCGTCTGTAATCTCTTGACCTTGCATTTGTTTTTGTTGAAGTTCAAATTGTTTGTTTTGAACCTTGTCGAAAAGCTTGTATGCTAAGTCGTTGGCCTTTACAGCTTCAAAAGCAAGCTTCAATTCAGCAACTTCCGTTGTCTTTCTCAAATCTTGTTCGAGTTGATTGGCGCTATCGTAAATGTTCATAAAGTCCTCCTATTGACCAAAAAAATTCTTAATATCATTATACCATTCTGTGGCCTTATCTTTAACGTTATTTACTCCATCTTTTATAGATTTAGTAATATCATTGTCATCAGAATCGTCACTTTCGCCTTGAGCAAGTTTGGCAGCGTCTTTAACTCCAAAACTAGTTCCCTTGGTGTCTGGCAAAATACCGCTCATTTCGCTCTTAAATAATTTTGCCATCCCATCTTCACTCGTGCTTGGAATAAAGTGCGTACTATCAGGATTATCAAATCCAATCCAGCTAGAAACAACGACATCAGGCGTATAGCCTATCATCCATTGATCCTTAGTACCAGCATAGCCCCAAGATTCAGGCACTTCCGTACTACCAGTTTTACCAGCAATTTGGTAGCCTGATGGCTTAGCATTTTTACCAGTACCAGAATTATAAACTCCAAGCATCATACTAGTCATTTCTTTAGCTGTATTTTTACTGATAATCTGTTTATTCGACGTATCAGTATTATTAACAATCACAGTTCCTGTCGAATCAACGATTTTAGTAATAAAGTGAGTTGATGCCAACTTGCCTTGATTAGCAAAAGCTGTGTAAGCTCGTGCCATTTGCATTGGCGAAACGCCATATTTCATTCCACCTAAAGCTAAGGCTAAGTTTTGATCGCTCTTATGAACATTGATACCGAAGTTTTCGACCGAATTGACACCTTTTTTGACACCAATTTTATCTAACAATGCTACAGCAGGAACGTTCTCACTTTGTGTCAAAGCTTTATACATTGGAATCGTCTTTTGATACAGTCCATCAGCATTAGTTGGCGTATATTTATTTTTACCAAAGCTAGTTATTTCATCTGGAAGTTCAGAATCATAGCTATAACCATTTTCAATAGCCGGAGTGTACACTGCCAATGGCTTGATGGTTGATCCAGGCTGACGTTCTTTCATTTGCGTTGCCCGGTTGAATCCTCTAAAGGTGTGATCGCCACGACCACCGATAACGCCCAAGACGCCACCAGTTTTAGGATCAACTGCTACTGACGCACCTTGAATCTTCGTTCCATCGCTAGCATTAGCTGGGAACAGATAACTATTATCAAAAGTATTTTGCATTGAACTTTGAATATTTTGATCCAAAGTCGTATAAATTTTATAACCTTTATTCAATATATCGTCTTCTTTAAGACCATACTTGTTGACGGCTTCATCAATTACCGCATCAAAGAAATAAGGATATTTGTAAGAACTAGCAACTTGATAGTTATCATCTAAATTAATTGCTGTATTCTTGTAATATGATGCTTGAGATGCAGTCAATTTCTTATTTTCAACCATCAAATCTAAGACCAAATTACGTCTAGATTTGGCATTGCTCATACTATCAATTGGATTATAAGTATTAGGTGCTTTCAGGATTCCTGCTAAAACAGCAGCTTGAGCCGGATTCAAATCTGACGCATCCTCACCAAAATATTTCTCAGATGCATCTTGAACGCCCCAGACGCCATTGCCAAAATAGGCATTGTTCAAATACATCGTTAAAATTTGTTTCTTGGAATAAATTCGATTGATTTCAATCGACAAAAATAATTCCTCACCCTTACGAGCTAAAGTTTGCTTTTGCGTTAAGAGCGAGTTCTTTGCCAATTGCTGAGTTAAAGTACTACCACCACCAGTAATGCCATGGTGAATTAGATATCCTAAAGCAGCTCTGGCGTATCCTTTGATACTAAAGCCTGGATTAGTCCAAAATGTTCGATCCTCAGTCGAAATAACAGCATTTTGGATATTCTTTGAAATTTTATTGTACTTAACATAAGTTCCTTTACTAGCGTACAATTGACCAGCATTATCGCCATCTTTATCTAAAATAGTCGTTTTTGTCTGTAAAGATGACTCCAAATCAGAAACATCTGCAGTTTTAGCTTTATATGTCCAATAACTGCTTAAAACTAGTATCATTATTAAGACTAGTAAAACTAACCAACGTGTAATTTGGAATCTTTTCCAATATTTCTTTATAAAAGACCACGCAATTAGTAATTTGGGCTTTAACCAATCCCAAAAACCATTGTTATTATTCATCGTTTAAATACCTCTATATAAGAACAAATTTTATCACATTATGGAACCAATTTTTGAATTACCCCCATAATAATTAAGGAGTCAACAATTAAATGTACCAAAAAACCATCACCTATTACCAGCAGAATCAAGAAAAATTAACAATTAGACAGCTATTAAAAAAATGGCTGATTCCTAAAAAATGGCAACATTTTTTTCGTATCCAACAAGACGTTCTAATCAATGGAACTTATCATTCTTTCAATACAATCGTGAAAAATGGCGACAAAATTACTTTGATTTTCAATTTTCCACCACGAACCAAACAAACTTATTTACCTGGAAAAGACCCTATCGACGTTGTTTACGAAGATGACGATATTATAATCGTCAATAAAAAAGCTGGTAAAAAAACCCATCCTAATTTAAAAACTGAATCAGATTCTTTAATGAATGACGTTGAAACATATTTAAAAAATGGTCATCCCTATATGGTGCATCGAATCGATATGGAAACATCCGGACTTGTTTTGATTTCAAAAACGCCTTATTTGGTACCAATCTTTAATCGACAACTCAGCAGCAAAAAGCTCTTTCGGGAATATTTAGCTGTTATAGATTTAAATGCTCCTATACCTAATTGTGGAGAAATAAATTTACCCATCAAGCAAGACCCCAACGACGTTCGTAAGCGGATGGCCGCTTCTGATGGTTTAAAAGCTATCACCAAATATAAAGTCTTACGCAAGAATGACCGTTTTGCATTAGTTCAATTAAACCTTTTGACAGGAAGAACTCACCAGCTACGTGTTCATTTGGCATATAATAATTGGCCTATCGTTAATGATCCGCTATATAACTCTTCAAAAAAGACAGGCCAACTTTTACTATTTGCCCACAAATTGGTTTTTAGAGAACCCTTTACCAATGAATTAAAAATAATTTCAGCAAAACCATCAAAAAATATGTATAATTTAGTATGTGCTTATTTTTAGCAACCAAAAAGGCTCACCTAATCCCGACAATTAGGTGAGCTCTTCTTTTATCTTCAGAAAGAAGTTTTAGGAGTGATTTTTTTAACTCTTTCTGTGGAAAACTGCAATTAAAATTTTACTGTAATTAATTTAATGATTGCCCCGACAGCAATCAATAAAATATATGTCACAGAGAATTTACTTACAGCTTTAATAACTAAAGGATACGTCTTTGTCTTAACTTGTTCCTTTAAGTAAGGACGAAGATCGTCCCAAATATTTGGATAAAGCAACACTTCTATTAAGGTAATATAAGGCGTTACTTTCAACAAAGCTAGGATGGGTATCAACATAAAAGCTAAAGCCCAGCTAGCTTTAAATAAACTCAATGCATTGGCTTTTCCTACTTTACTAACCAATGTGTTACGACCATTTTTTAGATCTGCTTCTAAGTCGCAGGTGCCATTGCTTAACTCTGCACAAAAGAAGGCAAAGGTATTTGGTAAACTAACCAAGATTACCGAGATGGCTGTGCTAGAATCAAATCTACCTGATCCAAATAGCCCTAGATAGGAGTAGGCTATTGGAATCAACTGGCTAATGGCAATAGCCACCACGATTTCACCAAACATAGTGGAATTAAGCGGCTTAGGACCTGCCGAATATAACAAACCGACCAAAACTCCAATGATACCAATCATCAAAGTTATCCAATCGGTCTGATAAACCAGAAAAGCCCCAATTACTAATGGAAAAATGGCCAAACCGTACATCCATTTTTTGACTATTGCCAGTGATTCACGATTAATGCCGATAGTACTGATTTTTTCACGATATTCTTCATCATGAGAGTTTCGATAATCCATATAATTATTATGAAAATTGATAAATAAATGGATAAAGAAAACCGTCACGAATCCTAAAATACCGTATAAAATATTGAAGGTTCCATAGTTTAAATAAATAAAACAGATTGCGAGCAACAACCAGGCTAAATCTAGCGTGGTTGTTTTTATTTCCGAAAGTTCGCTAAAAAGTTTTTTATTCAAAACGAATTCACCCTACATTTCTTCAGGAGCCTTAACGCCAAGTAGACCCAGTGACATTTGCAAGACGATTGAAACTGCTTTAACTAATGAAAGTCTAGCCTTCAAGTCATCGTCGTCAGCGAGGATTCTACTGTGGGCATAGTATTGGTTGAAGCTCTTAGCTAATTTCAAAACATATTTAGCAACAACTGATGGTTCATATGTGTTAGAAGCACGCTCAACAACAGCTGGGAAGTTTTGCAACATCTTAATTGTGTCCCAAGCTTCTGGATCTGAAATTGCGTGATTGCTGATTGATTCGTAATCAGAAACTCCTGATTTTCTCAAAATACTTAAAGCACGAGCATTAGTATATTGAACGTAAGGACCAGTTTCACCTTCAAAACGAACAACATCTTCAAGATTGAAGTCAAAACTATCACGACGGTCATTCTTCAAATCATGGAAGACAACCGCACCGACACCAACTGCTTCAGCGACAGCTTCTTTATCTTTCAAATTAGGATTTTTCTCTTCGATTTGTTTCTTAGCAAGATCAACTGCATCATTTAGGACATTTTCAAGCAAGATAACACGTCCAGAACGAGTTGAAAGCTTCTTGCCACCAGTAGTAATCAAGCCAAATGGAATGTAGTCGATATCATCTGACCAGTCGTAACCCATTTTCTTAAGTACAATCTTTAATTTAGCAAAATGCTCTGCTTGTTCGCTACCAACGACATAAAGTGATTTCACAAAGTCAAAGGTATCTTTACGATACTTGGCAGCAGCCAAATCACGCGTGATATAAAGTGTGGCACCGTCAGTTTTCTTAATCAAAGCTGGCGATAAGTCATATTCAGAAAGATCAACGATTTCAGCTCCACGACTTTCTTTAAGCAAGCCTTTTTCTTCAAGCGTATCAACGATAGCATCCATCTTGTCGTTGTAGAATGATTCACCAGTGAAGTGGTCGAATTTAACATCCAAACGATCATAAATCTTTTGGAATTCCTTAAGAGACAATTCCTTGAACCATGTCCAAAGAGACAAGGCTTCTTTGTCCCCTTCTTCCATCTTTCTAAACCAAGCACGAGCTTCGTCGTCTAATTCTGGCTTTTCTTCAGCTTCTTTATGGAAACGTACATAATATTTCAAGAGATTATTGATAGGATCAGCTTCAACTTCTTCAACTGAACCCCATAGTTTATATCCAACGATCAACTTACCAAATTGTGTTCCCCAGTCACCCAAGTGGTTGATTTTAACTGGATTGTAATTTAACTTACTAATAATTTTGGCAATTGAATTACCAATAACGGTTGAACGTAAGTGACCCATTGACATTGGCTTTGCAATATTAGGCGATGACATATCGATAGGAACATTGCGTCCTTTACCCTCATCAGCATTACCGTAATCAGTATTTTTTGTTAAAACTTCATTGATAACATCATTTGAAAATGCTTTTTTATCTAAGAAGAAGTTAATGTAGGCACCAGTGTTAACAACCTTTTCAAAACCAGTTGTATCAATTTTTTCAACCAACTCTTCAGCAATCATCTTAGGATTTTTGTGCAATGACTTAGCTAAGATAAATGTTGGAAAAGCATAATCACCAAGTTCTGATGTCTTAGGCTTTTCGATTAATTTGTTAACTTGTTCCTCAGTTATTTCTTCTGGTAAAACTTTAACTAGTGTATCTACTACTTGTTTTTTAAAATCCATATTTATCCTCCTTTAGATAAAAAAAACGCCTCTTCCAATAAACATATTGAAAGAGACGAGATTTCCCGCGGTACCACTCTAATTGATTAATATCCACTCATTAATTGAATTATTTGTTTTTATAAGAAGGTGCGACTCAATCTTTGAAATAGCCAACTCTCACCAAAACATGGCCTCGCTTAAAATCTTTTGATCAATTATTCCTTCTTTTGCACAAGTATGATAGCACATAAAAATCACAATAACAATCATTATTTGTGAATAACAGTGCCCTTATTTCCAGCGATGATTTCCTTAACATCATCCAAGGCACCAATAACTGCCGGTTTGCCAGATGCTTTGACAAAAGCAACTGCCGCTTGAACTTTAGGCATCATGCTGCCTTTAGCAAATTCATGGTTATCAATGTGTTTTTGAATCTCATCAGCTGTTACGTCAAAAATTTCTTTTTGATTTGGTTTACCAAAATTATAGAAAACTCCCCCCACAGAAGTCAAAATAAACAATTTATCTGCCTTAACTAATTGAGCAATTTTTGAAGCACCAAAGTCCTTATCAATCACAGCTTCTTGACCAATCAAACGATTGCCATCTTTAACGACTGGTATTCCGCCACCGCCAGCAACGATTGGAATCACTCCTAAATTGGAAATAGCTTCAATTGCCGGATATTCGTTGATTTCCACCGGTTTTGGAGAGGGTACGGCTCTTCTATAACCCCGTCCAGAATCTTCGACTATCGTCCAATCAGGATGTTCCTGACGCAATTGATTGAGTTCGCCTTTATCATAAAATGGACCAATTGGTTTTGATGGATTACTGAAAGCTGGATCATTTTTATCTACGATTGTTTGCGTAACTAATGTGACTACCTGCTTATTGATACCATTTTTTAATAAAACTTCTTTCATAGCATTCTGAAACCAGTAACCAATACTTCCTTGGGTCATAGCGCCACAAGTATCTAACGGCAAAGCTGGATTTTTTTTACTATTGGCGGCTGCCTGTTGCAACAATAGATTCCCTACTTGCGGACCGTTTCCATGCGTAATAATTAAATCTTGATCATTTTTAACAAATTCCACGAGCGATTCACTCGTCTTCATGACTGCTTTTTGCTGAGCTTTTGCACTAGCATCTTTACTTAAAATAGCATTGCCGCCTAAAGCCACAACAACACGTTCTTTAGTCATAGTTACCTCTCCTAAAACTTTGAAATTTTGTTTACTCTAGATGATGCAATTTTTGGATACACCAATTTTTACAAAAATGCTATTTAATCTCTCCTAAGAAATTGTCTTTAACTTTCGATAAAAAAGGGCCTAACGATACGCTAGACCCTTCTTTAATAACTTTAAACTTTAGGAATAAACAAATTGCCTAAAGTTGCTGCCATAATGGCTTTGATAGAGTGCATTCTGTTTTCCGCTTCTTCAAATTGACGAGCATATTTGCTTCTGAAAACTTCATCTGTTACTTCCATCTCGCTTAAACCGTATTTATTCTTAATATTTTGTCCATACTTCGTATTTGTATCATGGAAGGCAGGCAAACAATGCATAAAGATGATCTGGTCGTCAGGTTGACCGGCTTTTTTTATCATATCCATATTTACTTGATATGGTTTGAGAAGCTTGATTCTTTCTTCCCATTGGCTCTCTTCACCCATTGATACCCAAACATCAGTATAAATAACGTTAGTGCCTTTGACGCCCTTTTCAATATCATCAGTAATCAAGAATTTGCTGCCAGATTCATCAGCATATTTTTGAGCAATATCAACGACTTTTTGATCAGGGAATAATTCTTTAGGAGCAACGATATGAATATTTACGCCGAGCATTGAACCGGTAACTAGAAAACTATTGGCCATGTTATTACGACCATCGCCAACAAATGTTAAGGTCTTGCCCTTTAGACTGCCAAAGGTTTCTTTCATTGTCATAAAGTCAGCCAACATTTGTGTGGGATGCCATTGGTCAGTTAGACCATTCCAAACGGGAACGCCAGAATATTTGGCTAAATCCTCGACTGTTTTTTGTGAGAATCCCCTAAATTCAATAGCATCAAACATGCTTCCCAATACACGAGCCGTATCTTCGACACTTTCTTTACTACCTAATTGAATATCATTGGCACCCAAAAATTCAGGGTGTGCACCAAGGTCAATCGCAGCTGTTGTAAAAGCTGAACGTGTCCGGGTTGAATTTTTTTCAAATAGTAAGGCAATATTTTTACCTTCTAGGTAATGATGAGGAATGCCCTTTTTCTTAAGAGCCTTCAAATGAATTGCAAAATTGATTAAATATTCTAATTCTTCAGGCGTATAGTCTTTTTCTGCTAAAAGACTTCTACCTTGAAATACTGAAGTTTCTTTACCTTTATAGTCCAAAATCATTCCTCCTAATTGTGAATTAAAATTAGTCTATCACAATTTTTTCATGTGCCTTTTATTTTTTCAAATCTTCACGAACTAATGGCATGCTCATGCAGCGAGGACCCCCACGACCACGAGACAATTCACTTGAAACTGTCTCTAAAACTTTTAAGCCATGTTTTCTAAGGATTTCGTTAGAAACATAATTTCTATCGTATGTAACTACTACTCCAGGAGCAATTGCTAAAGTATTTGAGCCATCATTCCACTGTTCTCTTGGAGCAATGATTGGATCTGCGTTTCCTGTTGGGATTAAGTCCAGATCGTCTAAACCAAGTTCTTTTTTCAAAACGGCTTTTAAATCTTGATTATGTTCAAAAGTCAATTCATTATCTTTTCCAGGATGAATGGTCCAAGTATCAATTTTGCCGCCTTCGCCTAAGATACCTGGATGAACAGTAAATTGATCGTAATTAATCATTGTAAAGACGGTATCTAAGTGCATCATTGCATGGTTATGCGGAATTTTGATAGCAATAACCGTATCGTAATTGCTATCTTTAAAAAGATTTCGAGAAATATCTTGAATAGCTGTTGCTGAGGTTCTTTGAGAAACTCCGATTGCCAAGACGTGGTCGCTTAAGACCAATTCATCTCCACCCTCAATTCGGTGCGTGTGATTTCTATCACGCCAGATATGCAATCCTTTATTGGCAAAGCGAGGATGATATTTGATAATTACTTCCATGAACATTGATTCGCGTTGTCTAGCAGGATAGGTCATATGGTTGATACTTAAGCCATCGCCGATCGAAGCTGCTGGATCTCTAGTAAAGTAAAGGTTAGGCATTGGATCGAGATAAAATGGATAATCGTTATCTTCAGCGGCACTGACTAAGTCTGTCGGGATAAAGTCAATATCGCTCTTTCTGATACCAATCATCAATTGGTTAACCATCGCTTTAGTATCTAAACTCATCAGATATTCTTTCAAGGCATCATGATCGGCTCCTTGTGCATAATCCGACTCGCGAAGCATTTTTTCTACAAATGCTTCTTTAATATTTCCAGCATCGATTGCTTCTGCTGCCAGATTTTCCAAGTACAAAACTTCTGTTCCATTGTCACGTAAAATCTGAGCAAAATGGTCATGTTCTTTTTGAGCAATTGGCAAATATGGGATGTCATCGAACAATAGTCGGGGCATTGTATCAGGCGTAATGTTTTCTACTTCGTGGTCGGGACGTTTCAACATTACTACATCCAATTTTCCAATTTCTGAAGTAACATGGATTGGCATAGTCATAAAAAATCACTCCCCAATTTTAAATTTCGTTACCAAACCTCACTATAAAGAACCAAAGTTATATTTGCAAGCGGTTTCATAAGCTAGTTTCTTTTTATTTCTATAATTTTAATCTTGAAAAAAGTTCAATCCTTTATCGCTCTTATCAACTTATCTTAATGATTAAAGAAAATATGATTAAAATTAAATTTTTAAAAATATTTTTGCTTGACAAATAATTCTAAAATTGTTTTCAGAAATGTTTAAAAAGTTAATTTTATACTCATTTAAAAGAGCAATTATTTACAAAAAAAGAATCTCCATCAAATACGATGAAAATTCTTTGTTTTGAAATAAAAGACTTTTGAACTTAAATAAACCTTTTTTAAATCTATTTTTAAAAATAATTTTTAAGCTTTATTTTATGTAAAACTTGATGAATAAAAAAAGCCGAAATTTAACTTCCGGCCTTTTCATGATTATTTTGCATTCTTTTGAGCAGCTTTAACTGCTTGCTTGTGTGATCCATTATATAATTTCCATTGTTTGCCATCAGAAGATTTAATAGTTGTCTTGCCAACCTTTACAAAATTCCAGTCAAAATCAGGTTCCTTGATAACTCTAAATCCATCAATCTTGAATTTCTTGTGGTTCTTTTTATTAAGAACTAACTTAGCTTTCTTGAAATCAGTAATAACTTTCTTGGAGCCATCTTTATTAACACGGACAAATTGAACTGTCTTTTTGTCTTTACCAGTGAAGAAGGTGATGTATTCGTTCTTATTATCTTTGCTAACACCAACATAATCTTGATTCTTAACTTCGCTCTTTGTAATTTTCTTTGCAGAATGTTGTTCAACTTGCTTAGTAGCAGTATTGGAACAACCAGTAGCAACAGTAGCAAAACCACCCATTAATGAAACAGCGGCCATTAAAGTAACCAATGTTTTTTTCATTATAATCTTCTCCTTGATGCAATTTATTGATAGAAATCTATCGTCAACCTTGATTCTATGGTAATGAAAACTAAAAATCAATTTATATTGTAAATTATGACAACTTTTTTAAACAAATCTTATCTTTTTGGAAAAATTTATTGTATAATAAGAGGGTTGTAAAGTGCGAACTTAGTTTAATGGTAAAATACCAGCTTCCCAAGCTAGTGTCGCGAGTTCGATTCTCGTAGTTCGCTTGAAGCAATTTCCTTTAATAAATGTCGTCAATCTTTTTAGATTGATGGCTTTTTTATTTTCATTTAATGATTCAAACAATGATTCAAATTAAAAAGACATCCCCAAATGGCGATGTCTTTTTGCTTAAGCTTTTTAGGAAACTGTTTTGAGTTTTTTTACTGCTTCTTCAATTGTTTTACCATCAGCAAAAACATGTTTGTTTTTATCTTCGACAGTAAACAATTGAGATTTAGTATTTAATTCTACACGATATTTCATTTGTTTACCTCCATCTACTTATTTCTTAATATTGCTCAACGGATAATAAATGAAATTATATTCCTTATTTATTAAAATGCAAGCCCTTTCTTTTTAATCTTTAATGATATTTTGATTTGTTACGGTGGCAAATTTATCCAATTCTAGATATAATGAAACCAGAGAATAAGGAGAAGATGCAAAATGAAGAATATGTCCAAAAAAGAATATCCGTCGTGGTACTTTCATAAGAGAGGCCACAACGCTGTAGAATTTAAAAAGCCAGATAAATGGTACGAATGGTCGGCCATTCTGGATATTGTCTTTTTTGCGATTTTTTTACTTATCATAAATCACTAACAAAAAGCTCTGACAAATTGTCAGAGCTTTTTTTAAACATCATATTGAGTTTCATGAATCCCTTCATTCATCAAATCATATGGAGTTTTCATTGTTTCCCCATTCCAAAGTGCGATTCCGACTTTCATTGAAATCGCCAAATTATTTAATGATGAATCTTCCTCAAGCCGTTTTTCAAAGCCTTCTTCAATCCTTTTAGTAGCAATGTCAGCTCCTTTATCATCGGTATAGAGCAGGATTGCCCAAGTTGGATCTTCATTATCTAATAGATACGTAATATCATTATTTCTCGTTTTTTCTTTAATGGCATCAGAAGTCAATTGTAAAAGTTGTCTTAATTGTTGCGCACTCATCATTCGTTTCAAATCATTAAAGTAGCGAATCTTAATGATTGCCGTAGCTACTGGAATCTTAAAGCGACGATTAGTTTCCGCAAATACAGCAATATCTTCAATATAAGCTACCGTTGTTCGCAAATTGGTCTGTTCATCAAATGCGCCACGTTCCACTAAGGTAGTTCTTAATTCTCGATTAGCTTTTTGTAAAGCTACTTGATTTTGGGTCATTGAGTACAGTGCTAACGACATCAAAATTGGAATCAACATCCAAAAACTCAGTTGCCATGGTATATGAGTAATTGAAGTTACGTACTGATAAACCATAATGACTACCTGAATACAAATAAAAATAATATTGGCAATCAAACTCGGCAAGATACCAAAGAAATAAGTAATCATCAATAACAAAATCGTGCAGAATAGATAAATTACATTTAATAAAATATTTCCACTCAATACCATCAATATTGCAGCAGCACTGAATAAAGTTAGGAAAAGCAACAGTCCAATGTCCTCATACAATGAATTTTTAGCATCATGATTTTCCATTGCGATTACCTCCATTCAAAAATCCCTGTTTGTGGAGCGTTAAAATTACACCGAAACCAATCAAAATAATAATTAATACAGCAATTCCCAGATAAATAATCAACTGTGAATTTTTTGTAATCTGTCTCTTTGTCATTAGATTCTTATCAATAGCTTTATTCTTTTTGAATCGATAGCCAAAATGTCCATTATTCATATCGACCACGATGGCATCCCCATTGTATTTTTGAACGTTATTTTGAAAATTAATTTGGGTCGATGCTAAATAAACGTCATTAGTCGTGGCACCTGTTACTACTAACATGCCTCGTTTATCGTTATAAGGCGAACGCAATAATTGAGCAGTCCCAATATTTCTCCCATAATCTTGTTCAAGACTCATCTTTTCATTGGCGGCGATTCGTTTGAAATCATCGGTATATTTAAAATAAAGATGAGAATTCAGTTCTTTGATCATCTGATTATTTTGGGGAGTTCCAATGACGATTACATTGCTATTTTTTAAGACATTTTGATTGGGTATCTCATTGTAAAACTTAATTTCACCAGTATTGCTCTTAGCAAAATTACCAATCAAATTAAAGATATTAGTCAAAGCCTTAAAATCATTTCCACTGAGCTTTTTAGGGACGACCACGGCCAAATGATCATAAGTCTCATCTTTAATAAAAAGCGATGGGTAATTGCTAAAGAGTAAATCGTTATTTCGTTGCGACTTAATCAACATTTTCGACTGTGGATTAACTTGAGCCCAAGGCGTATTGCCACTGTCAGCTTCAGAATTACCTTTCAAATCCAAATCAAAAGCTACTCGAACTGTAAAGCTGCTGCCCAAAACTAAATTCTTTGGCACATCAACTGTAATCGAATCATTATTAGCTTTTTTGCTAAGGAGCTTGCTGCTGCCAATTACAGTCTGATTAACATAAACGGTCACTAAGGACCGACTAAAATCAAGGTTCTTACTGTAATTAAAATGCAATTGAATCTTTGAACCATTAGCGTTTATCCGATCATTTGGCAATTGCACTAAGTAGCTAGTTTCCTTGTGACCAGCACCTTCCATTCGCTCTGGCGTTGTGGTTAAATGCCTCACTCCGTTGTCATGCAACGTTGAAGTCAACGTATCAGTTTCATTGGTAATAACTTCCGTATCTTTATTGGTTTGCTTCATCAACTCTTCATTAGCAATAAAGCGACCCGCTTTTTCAAGGAGTTTGTCATTTTGCGAGGTTGCTATCAGATAATGCTTCCCGTTGACATAGTAAGTTTTAATTATCGCCTGATCATCGACATCCTTTTTCGAGATTACTTTTTTCAACTGTTTAGGTAAATGTTGATATTTAGAAATTACTAAAGAGTAATCACCCATCTGAGTTTTAGCTTGATCAAATTTAATAACCGGAATTTGACTGTTCTCCGTTATTATTCGTGCTTCACCGGATAAAGCCACCATACTCGCAGTTAGTTCTGCAGCTGAGGCTTTATTGGCTGTCAATATTTGCGAATTCTGATGTGCAATCGTATCTTGCCCAGAGAAATGGTTATAAAATGAGCTTAATGTTTCATCAGCATCTTCTAATTGATATTCAAAATTAACATTGGATCCCTTACCCACAGTTAACCAATTTGCAGGTGTTTGCACTTGATTGTCCTGGTTTAGAATTTGTCCACTGATTGTCAATTTATTGCTGCCGTTCATTAAATCTAAGGGAACATCAACCGATTCAGTTTGAAATCCAGTTGAATCCTGCGGTCTAAATGAATAAAATTTAACGCCATTTAACGACACTGTAATATCAGATGCTTGACTATTAGCCAATTGTGAAACTTGATAGTTGAAATTAAATGTTGCTTTATCAACTTGCCAATAATCCATTTTATTAAAGTACATATCAGTTTCCACAGATTTGCCAGAAATTGTCATAATATTATTTTGAAATTGCTGCGTGTAAGTTTGATCATCTTCAGCTTTAACTGTTGTCTCTGACGTTGCACAATAGACTGCAAAAAGCATCAGAAGAGAAATCAAAACTTTATTTATAACGCTTAGTTTTATACCATTTTGCTTGTTTATGAAATACTTGTTCACGAATATACCCCACCATTCCGTAAGCTGCAACTGCAAGCCACATTTGACTATAAACTAAATACATGTAGACAATCAGTAATAAATTACTGAAAGTTAACTCTCCTCTTTCAGTCGTAATCGTTAAAAAGGTACTGACGATAAACATGACGACTGCGAAGAACCATAAGAAAGTACTGAAACCTTGTAGATTAGAATGAACCAATCCGGCGACCGATAAAACAAACACCGCATCCGATAATAAAAGAGATGTCATCAAGAGAAAATAAATTGTTAGAAAATATATCAAATCAAAACGAATGACACGGCCTTTTTTTTGAAATAATAGTTTGGCATTTTTCAAGATAACGTAGATATTTCCTTTGACCCAACGCGTCCTTTGATGAAACCATACATCCAAAGTTTGTGGTTCTTGTTCCCAAGTGACAGCCCGAGGTTGAAACTTGATTCGATAACCCATTTGATAAATCCTAAAACTGATCTCAGTATCTTCAGCCAATGCTTTAACATCCCAGCCACCAACTTTTTCGATAACGTTTCTTCTAATAACATAATTCGTTCCCGGAATCGTACAAAGATTAAACAATTGTTGTCGTCCGGTTTGGGCCATCCACTGAAAAGACAGTGTTTCAATATTGATAAAGCGTGTTAGCAGACTAGCATTTTTATTTCTAGTCCTAAATTTCCCAATAACGGCCGCCAATTTATCATTTGATAGCAATTCAGCTACCAAAATTCTCAAAGCACCGTGTTCCGGTGTATTATCGGCATCATAAATCGAAATAATGCTCCCTTTTGCTCTTCTTAAACCAATAT
Source organism: Companilactobacillus halodurans (assembly GCF_009600995.1). NCBI lineage: Bacteria > Bacillati > Bacillota > Bacilli > Lactobacillales > Lactobacillaceae > Companilactobacillus > Companilactobacillus halodurans. Next base: position 20,824 of record NZ_VDFO01000001.1, read on the forward strand.
TCAGAGCATTTGATTTACCTTTTCCACCGGTGACGTTATCGGTATTGATAACTTGCAATCTTTTTTCTCCAAATTGTTGTTGCAAATTACCTAACAATTCACTTGAATCGTCGCTTGAGTTGTCATTAATCACAATAACTTCATACTTATCTTGCGGATAATCAAAACTCAACAACGACAAAACAGTTTTAACGATGACAATACCTTCGTTATGCGCCGGTACTAAAATACTCACAAATGGTATTTTTCTCGGAAGTTTGGGATCATCCAGGTTAACATGTCGCAAATACCAGGTGTACCCGGCAACGGTCAGTAACAGGTTAACAACCAATGTCCCCCAGATTGAAAGTACTGCAATCATTAAAAAGAATTCTAAAACTGAGATAAGGATTCCCCCTCTAACTATTTTTTTAGCGCTTAAACCTATTCCAATAAATCCTACGTCCAATGAAGATAAAGACGATGAATATTATCATGATGATAATGAAAAACACTGTTAAGATATCGCCTTGGATGCGGAAATAGCGACTAAACGACGACTTGGGTTTGCCATCTGAAAATTGCTTATTAAAAACCTTATTAGTCGCTTGAATAGCTTCTCTTTTCCCATTGACAAAATAATCTCCACCTCGATACTCAACAACCGTCGTATCCGTTTCAATTCGAGTTTGCAAATTGTCAGCCACCGGATCGTACCAGCTCAAATCTAAGTTATTAATTTTTGACTTTGCTTGTTGCATGCTCTTCTTAGTATTTGGCATTGAAATGGTTAAGGCCATTGGGGCACTAAAGGTCGTCTCTTGGGTTTTCGTCAGTCTATTTAATGACTGTGCAGGCAGAGCCAAAAGATTTTGTCGTGCCACCTGTGCATCATTATCTTCTTGTAAATGAAGCGGCTTAGATTCATTAGGTAATAGCAGCCAATTATCTGAAAATTGCAAAGAGTGACTTCGCAAAATCGTATCCTGATTCCAAAAACCTTTAGCACTTATCCCTACTGGAAAAACTTGCTCTTTCGCCAGACTAACCAAATACTTTCGCATCATCTGTTCCAAAATCTCACCATTGCTATCTGCCGTCGTTACCATTTCAGGCATTTGGAGAAAAATTACTCCTCCACGATTTTCTACGTTACGTAATACCTTGGTAAACCGAGAGAAAGCTTTCATTTCAATGTTCTTACTGACAGAAACGGTACTGATTGCAAATGGTATCTGATTTTGATAGCAAAAATCACTCAATTCGTCTAAGTAATCTAAGTTGCTATATGGTGAAACATTGGTAAAAGTTAGCACAGGGTGATATTTCCCAACTCGATGGAATAATTTGGCTAAAAATTGTACTTGGGTCAACATTTCAAGTCCACTAGCGGAAAAAAACGGCAAGTATCCACTTTCTCCATTGATAAACCCAAAGGGATAGCTAGTAAGGTTATCTTGAGTTTTTAAGGTTCCAACTTTGTCAGATGTCGAACTTGCTTTACTTACGAGCGTTACATTCTGACTAAATGGCAACAATTTCTTGTTTCCTTCACTGGTTAAAAGCAATTGTTGTTGATAAAGCCTTTTTACCTTTACATCTAAATCAGAAATTTCTCTATCCGTTAAATTATTGCCAATATGCAATTTGATTCCTGAAAACTTAGCTCGATCCTTAATGAAGTCTTGATTATGCAACCCCACTTGTTCCCAATTGATCATCGTTATAACGCCTAAATAATGCTGATTTAACATATTTTTTTGATAATCTTTTTGATTAACCGTCTTGACCCAAAGGTTCATACTCGTCAAGCTGCGTTGTAACGCATCAATTTTTACTTGAGCATTTTCAGCTTCATTTGAAGAATCATAAACTAATAAAACTTGATCACTTTCCACATCCGCGCGAACTGTCTGCGAAGAAACAAATGTCAAAATAATCCCAATGGACAAGAGAAAAGCAAGCAAAATTTGTTTTAGTCTATTCACTGACAACACCATCCCCCACTTCGGTATTCCATAATGTGTGATTGAAAACATCATTGATAAAAATCAACAGCGCTATATTTAAACTAATTGGTATCATAAACAACCTTCTAGATAAATCGGCATCGCCATCTATCAAAATAGCAAAGATGGGCGCAATTACGACAATCGTCATCAATCCAATAATCAAGAACAACCGTAAAATTCCTTGATATCTTTTAGCACGAAAATCCTTGTAAAAACCTACGCTAAAAGCGGCAATAAGTCCGACAGCGATTAAACAATTAAATGTATACCGACTAGGAAATAAGGCTGAAAAAAAGGTACTATAAAATGTAAAATAAGTTACCTGTTCTTTAGCCTCATGACCCGAATCAATTGGATAGTTACCAACTGATTCTGGCTGAATAGCTGTTAAATCTTTTGCAGCAACGTTCAATAAATCTCCCATTTGTTTCAAATGAGTCGCGTAATATTTAATGACCCAGCTTAAATTAGATTTTTTAATCAAATTTTTCTTAACATCTTCACTATTCGGGTTTAAAGCCGTATAGTCCTTTGGATAGTAAGGTTCATTGCGCATCAAGGCGAATTGACCATCTATTCCATTTTTTTCGATTTTTTTTGTTGGATCGCTATTCTCATCTAGAATCCCATGAGTAAAGGTTTGATAATCATTAGCCGCAAAAACCTCAGAACTAGCAGTTTTATAAATTCCTATCCCTGAAAGTAAAATCAGTACAATCCCAAAACCTGCCGCCAAACGACGTGTCTTAAAATTAGGCAAAAACATTATTCCTAATCCCATAATTGCTAAACTGATTGCTAAAATTGCATTTTGTGACCCCATCGTGACTAAAAGTATTGAAGCGATAAAAAACAAAGTGATCATTGGCCAATGGTGAACGTAAATATTTCTTGCTAAAGAAATAATAGCTGCACACAGATAAAGCATCAGAATCAGCATTCCCGGTTCAGCGAAAAAAGAATTAAAGTAAAGCGTAAAAGCTGAATCGCCAAATGCAAAGACAATGAAAATTGCCATCAGATAATTCTTGAACTTTCGAGTGGGGGCTGTTAACGAATTAGTAAATAAATAAATTCCCCCAAGATAAAACACATAGTAGACAAAGCCCAAGAATCGGATATCAAAAATCGTGTGACTGTAAAAAATTTTATTCAATAAAATTGCTAATTGAATAAATAAATTTTGTGATGAAAATAATTGAACCTTATTTTCATTAAAGTACTGTAAAAGCCCAAATTTAGGAACGACATAATCACTATATTGACTGTATGATGTCGGCAAACGATAAATCCCATTGCCAGCAATTGCTCGATAAAAATTTCCGTTATCCGCTAAGCCGTGAATTGGCCATACGAATAACAAAGAACTGCTAGTCAAAATAATCAAAATGATTGCTAAAGTGGCTGGTGAAACTTTTTGAGCAAATTTAGTTAATAAATATTTTGCTTTTTCCCTCATAATTATTTAATCCTCAGTATTTAGAAGCCATTAATGCCATCAAGTTATTGTAAGAATAAGCTTCATTTTTTTGGCCAATCCCAATCCCACCATAAATTGCAGAAGATTTATCGGTAACCTGATATTTAAGAACCAATCCCATTGCTCGATGATACATTTTAGAATTATTTTCCCTTGAAAAAATCATCGCAGCTAAGGCATAACTTCCGGCAGAATGCTCTTTATCGATTACTCCCCCATTTACCGAATAACTATTATAAAGCGTATCGTTATCCACTTGATGCTCTAGCCAATTCAGTGAAGCCTCTTTAACCTTCTTAACCTCAGATAAATGCAAAATTGTTTCTAACGATTCAGAGGTATTCAAATTGTCCTGACTGTATGACTTATCGGACCAGTCGTAATAATTAGCGTAAAGTGGAAAGGCATCGCCTAAATAACCACTTTCAACGACCTCTAATTGTTGTCGATACATTTTTTTAGATTTCTTGGAAACTGACTCAAAATATTTCAAAGTCATTAAGTCATAATATGACAGCGAACCTTCAGCACTGTCTTCCTTTGATTTCACGTCATAAAAACTGGCAATTTTACCATTAGACATCGTATTTTTCTTTAACATGGCAAATCGTTTAGCAGCTTCTTTTTTAAAAGATTTACTATTCGTTAAGTCTGCATAAATCTGTAAGGCGCGAATTATTCGCAAATCATCCAGAGTTGCGTTCACATTATTCAATTTATTAGTCTTAGGATCATAACGGTAACTAAACTGCGTTTTTTGGTTAAAAGTTTCTTTCGTCGCTTGATAAAACTGACGAAATTTTTGATATTGATGCGTATAAGCTAAATATTCCAACCAAAGGCCGGATGACTCGCTCAACATTTCGTGCCCACTAGCGGAGTCTTTTGAGACTTTTTGTTGCTTAAAATTGGTGTAGATACCTTTTTTAGTAACTAATTTGTTTTCGATAAACTCTCTTAACATTTTTTCTTGAGATTGGTATCGATTGTGATTTCCTTGGTGAATAAATTGACTTTTACTAGTAGGAATCTGGTAATCAATTTTTCGATTGATACAGCCACTCATTAATAAAAAAAACAATAAGGATAAAGCTAATAAAACTTTCCTTTTCATTCTCAACCTCACACAAAAACTCTTGGTAGCTAACAGCTTATAACAGAATATTTTTTTTAGATATACAATCCGTACACTATCGGCAAAACCTATTCAGAAAAAATATTTTTAATAAACTTTTAAATTTTTCAACAATTTATTCTTTTATTAATTCAATTTCAATTTTTAAAAGTAATTTCCTCAAGTTACAAGTTAATTACCAATTTTTGCTATAATCAAACTAAGGAGGCGGTATCATGGCTTTAAATATCAATCTCGTTAATGGAAGAAGTATCCATATTACTGAAGAAACATATATTATCGCTTGGAAATACCAATCATCTTTAATGGCAAGTAACGCTGATCACTACTATCTCGATTGCATTTTCAAAGGCAATTTTGAAGATGGTAAAGTGACTGAAGATGATGAAGAAAATAAACTTGAAGGTCTCATCAGTGCTGCAGACTGGCTCACCATTGGAAAAGACAATAAAAATTCCCTAAAGGCCTCTGCGGTTTTAAGCCTTACTAGAGAATAAAATAGTCAATTGCACAAAAAAAGAGCCTCAGCTAAGCTGAGGCTCTTTATGCTCTCTGGGGGGAAAGCAGTAATCAGAATTTTGATTACGCTAAATACTAACATTTAAAAAAATGAATTTCCAGAGAAAAGCATCCAAATAAATATTTAATTCTCTATTCATTAATTGTCTTTTGTAGCGGTTTTCACGCTTTTCAAATATTTTAAAACTTAAATGTGTTTTCAACCGTCACCTTTTCTAGGATTTTTTATCTTCCTCTCATAAAAAAAGCAATTAATAAACAACCTTATTATTACAATCGATTTATACTAATAAACAATAAGCAAATTAATTTATTCACTTGCACAATTTAATTTAAACATAGATATAAAAAAGCACCACCCGATTCAACTAGAATTGAGTGGTGCTATTATTTTGAAATTTGTAAATTAATATTGGGACATGTAAGTATCTCTTTCCCATTGGGAAACTGTTTGTTGATATCTTGCCCATTCAGCATTCTTAGCAATGAAGAAACTATTTGTTAGTCCCTTGCCAAGTGATTGTTGAACATATTCATCTTTGCGTAGTGCTTTCAAGGAGTTGTGCAAAGTAGATGGCAAATCAACGATACCTTCTTCACGACGTTTCTCTTCTGACATTTCATAAATGTTGTCTTTAACTTCTGGCATCAAATCATAATTGCTTTGAATACCGTCAAGGCCAGCATCTAAGATACATGCGATTGCAAGGTATGGATTTGTTGTAGGATCAACACTTCTCATTTCGATACGTTTTGACTTGCCAGATGCAGCAGGTACACGAATCAATGGTGAACGGTTCTTGCTTGACCAAGCAATGTATGTTGGAGCTTCATAGCCTGGAACTAAACGTTTGTATGAATTAACAGTTGGATTATTAACGGCTGTTAAAGCACGAGCATGTTTTAAGATACCGCTTAAGAATTGTTTAGCAAGGTCTGACAATTGATCATTTTCATCATCAAAGATATTGTCATCGCCATTGAACAATGACATATTGATGTGCATTCCTGAACCATTGATTCCTTGGATTGGTTTAGGCATAAACGTTGCATAGAGGCCATGTTCTTTAGCAATTGTCTTAACTACCAATTTGAAAGTTTCAATACTATCAGCAGCAGCTAAAGCATCTTGATACTTGAAATCAATTTCTTGTTGTCCTGGGGCAACTTCGTGGTGACTAGCTTCGACTTCAAAGCCCATCTTTTCTAATTCTAAAACAATATCCTTACGAACGTTTACACCTAAGTCAACTGGTGAGAAGTCAAAGTAACTTCCATCATCGTTAAGATGTAAAGTAGGATTTCCTTGTGAATCAGTATTGAACAAGAAAAATTCTGGTTCTGGTCCAATATTGAAATGAGTGTAACCCATGTCGTTCATCTTCTTAATGATTCTTTGGAGATTAACACGAGGGTCGCCTTCAAACGGAGTTCCATCTGTCTTATAAATATCACAGATCAAACGTGCAACTTTACCATGTTCTTCGCCCCATGGGAAAATCAACCATGTAGACAAATCTGGATGGAGCAACATATCGCTCTCTTCAATTCTCGTAAAACCATCAATAGATGAACCATCAAAGGTAATCTTATTGGCAAGAACTTTATCCAATTGTGAAACTGGAACTTCCACATTCTTGATGATTCCGTTGATATCTGTAAACATCAGGCAGATAAACTCAACGTTTTCATCTTTTACCATTTTTGTAATGTCTTCTGCAGTATATTGTCGCACTTCTAACCACTCCTATTATGTATATACCAATTTTTTGAGAGACTCTAACAAACGTTATTAATAAACCGTTTTATTAATAATAAGATGATGATACCAATTACATTTATTAGTGTCAAATGTTTTCATTTCTTTTTTCAAAAAATTCCAATATTAAATACCAAATTTATTATATATGAAAATTCTATCACACTACCTAACTACACCCTAGATAATTAGTAATTTTAATTTGACTTCTCAGTAAATTACAGTTAAATTATAGATACGAACGAAATTGAATATAAAAATAATAATTGTTCGTAATTAATGAGGTGTATAAATAAATGCAAGTTTTCGACTATGAAGATATTCAACTAATTCCGAATAAATGTATTGTTGACAGTCGTTCAGAATGTGATACTAGTGTGAAATTTGGACCTAGAACATTTAAGATTCCGGTTGTTCCTGCCAATATGCAAACCATTATTGATGAAAAGCTGGCTGAAAAGTTAGCTCAAAATGATTATTTTTACGTCATGCATCGTTTCGAACCTGAAAAACGTATTGACTTTATTAAAGATATGAATCAAAAAAACCTCTTCACTTCAATCAGCGTTGGTATTAAAAAAGAGGAATTCAATTTTATCGATCAACTTGTCAACGAAAGTTTAAAGCCTGACTATATTACGATTGATGTTGCTCATGGCCACAGCGATCGAGTAATTCAAATGATTAAATATATTAAAAAGAATTTACCTGATTCATTTTTAATTGCCGGTAATGTCGGTACTCCTGAAGCAGTTCGTGAACTAGAGAACGCTGGTGCAGACGCTACTAAAGTGGGCATTGGACCGGGTAAAGTATGTATCACTAAATTAAAGACTGGCTTTGGTACTGGTGGCTGGCAATTAGCTGCTATTCGTCTTTGCGGCAAGGCTGCAAGCAAACCTATCATTGCTGATGGCGGTGTGAGAAATGACGGCGATATCGCCAAATCTATCCGTTTTGGTGCCAGTATGGTCATGATTGGTTCACTACTAGCCGGACATAAGGAATCCCCTGGTAAAATCATTGAAAAAGATGGTCAAAAGTACAAAGCCTATTTCGGTTCAGCATCTCAATATCAAAAAGGTGCTTATAAAAACGTTGAAGGAAAAAGAATGTTGATTCCTTACAAAGGTGAAATCAAAGACACCTTAACTGAAATGCAACAAGATCTTCAATCCTCAATCTCCTATGCTGGTGGTAAAGACCTTAATTCGCTTCGAAAAGTTGACTACGTAATTGTTAAAAATTCTATTTACAATGGCGATATCTACTAATATAGAAGACAAAATAAAATAGATAAAAAGAAAAGAAGCTGACGACTGGGTGTTCGTCAGCTTCTTTTTTATGAATGGGATAGTTCATGTTCAATTTGATAAGATAGGTTGTCCATCAAACAACTTTAATAACTATCAAATTTAACATTACTGTAACACATTACTTGGCAATTAAAAAGCCAGAAATCTCTTAAAGTAAAAAAGAATTTTTCTAATCTTTTATTAATTATTTATTCTTTGAGCACTGAAATGATGGATTGCTTTATTCCTTTGTTCAAAGCCCTTAGTCTTGCTGACAATAAAGCGTGGACGATTATTAACTTGGTCTAAAACTCGACCCACATAACTGCCAAGGATGCCAATGGCTAGCATCAATAAGCCAAGCGTAAATAACAAGACCGTTATTCCAATTGAAACTAAACTAAAATTGTTACTAGCAATCATGTAGCCTAAAGAAAAAATTGCACTTACAAAAGGTACAATCGAAAAAATATTTACAAAATGCAAAGGTTTCAGCGAAAAAGATATGACGCCATCTAATGCTAATTTAATCATCTTGGAAAGTGGATACTTAGTCTTACCCGCAAATCTTTCTTGACGATGATATCTGACACTAGTTTGCCGAAAACCAATCCAAGTTACCTGACCTCGAACAAAAGGATCTTGCTCATGCAATTTTAATAATTGATTAACAGCCTTTCGATCCATCAATCGAAAATCTCCTGTATCAAGAGGCATATCGATTGTGGCTAATTTTCTAAAAACACGATAAAACATTTTGGCTGTAAATTTTTTGAAAAAAGTTTCGCCGTCTCGTTGAATTCTCTTTCCATAAACAATTTCATAGCCTTCATGCCATTTTTCAATCATTTGTGGGATTACTTCTGGAGGATCTTGTAAATCAGCATCCATTACAACCGCTGCATCCCCTTTCGTATATTGAAGTCCGGCAGTAATTGCCAACTGATGTCCAAAGTTACGGGAAAACTCGATTAATTTAATATTTGAATGTTGCTCAAGTGCCTTATTAATGATTTGAACTGATTTATCCGTCGATCCATCATCAACGAAAATCAATTCGTAGTCTTCTTCTTGCTGCTCAATATAATTTAGTAAAGTATCGATTGTAGCTTGAATTCCAGGTTCTTCATTAAAGACTGGCAAGACGATTGAAATTAATTGATTTTTCATAAAAGATGTCCTTTCACTGATTACTTATAAATACTGGATAAATCATAGAGCGTACCTGATTGACCAGGACCGCCTTGACCTTGTCCCATAGAAGATGGTTCCTTCATACCTGGCTGTTTCATATTTTTTTGTAATTTCTTCATTTGAGACTTAGTCATCTTCTTGCCACTTGGTTTCTTATTACCAGATGGTTTTTGACCACTTGGTGCTTGTCCAGATGGCCCTTGACCATTTTGAGGTTGCTTATTTGAACCACTAGGCTTCGTTGGTGGCGTTGAAGATGAGTCTTCATTATTTTGACTAGGCGTTTGTGGTATCGTCTTAGTCTCTGTTTTAGTAGAAACAGTTACAGAACTTGCACTACCAGTTATAGAATTTTTGGTCTTAAGATTAACTTTTTTGGCATGTTTTTTAATCCAACTAACGATTTCATTGTTAGAACCGCCGGTTTTACCGCCAGAATAGTAATATTTTAATTTGCCTTCCTTAACAAGTTTCTTGAATTGACTAAGCGTGATAGCTTTATCAGTCCCATTGAAACCACCCATTGCCATAACAGCTTTACCAGTAGCAATGATATAAGGAGAAGCTGTACTTGAGTCATCTGTTGCAAACAAATATTCGGCTTTTCCTTGGTGTTTTTCCAAATAAGTCAACAAGGTGGAATCGACTTGGGAATCTCCCATGCCGCCGCCATTGCCTAAGGCAGTAAGCAATGATGGCCCGGCACTTGGTATCCCATCACTCGACCCAGCAAGCGTTGGAGTCAGCGACCACCAAGTAGGTGCCAATAAAACGATTATTAAAGCTGCAATCGGCCAAGCTCGTTTGTTCTTTAATTTAATCGCTATCCAAGGTAAAACGAATAGCGGAATTGAAATAATAATACCAGCAATCAACAAGACCCAAGATAACGTTGGATAATAATTGTTCAAATACCAGGCCTGAAGAATACTTGTGGAAAGAATCGACAAAGGCAATAACATTGACCAGAATGATTTTTCACGCCACTGTTTTACCATAGTGTAAATTCCAACTCCAGCTAAAGCAGCTATTGCGGGTGCCAACATAATCATGTAATAAGGATGGAAGAAACTGGCAATAGAGAAGAATCCAGCTACTGGTACCAGCCAACCAATCCACAACCAAAGTTCCGTTCTTTGGGAATTGAGTGAATACCATTTCTTCATCTTGGAACCTCTAAAATAAGCATAACTTGAAACTAATCCAAATAAAGCTATTAACATCAACCAACTGATCTGTGGTCCTAATTCTTTTTGAAGCAATCTAAATGGTCCGGCAGTACCGATATTGAAGGCTCCAGAGCCTCCACCGCCAGTACCACCACCGGTAGGAGCATTACCTGTATTACCAGTCTTTCCTCCAGCCATTTTAGGAGCATTGCCAGCTTGAGTCTTTGAACCAGATTTTTTATTTGAATTGGGCATTGCTGGTGGATTACCCTTTGCGGATTTCTTAGACCCACTTGGAGGCGTCATTGATTTATTTGCTTTAGTCCCACTTGGCTTTTTTGATTTCTTGCCAGATGGTGGGGTCATGGATTTACCATTTTTCTTAGAAGAGTTCCCCATTCCTGGGAAGGCTCCACCTGTTCCAGTTGTTTGACCTAATAATCTTTGAGTACCGTTATATCCAAAGGCTAATTCCAAAGCTGAATTAGTTTCAGAGCCACCCTCATAAGGACGGTTCGAAGAATTGGTTAAATCAACTGACAAAGGCCAAAATAACGTAAAGACTGCAAGAAAAATCGTTGCAATCGATAAGTGAGATAACTTCTTTTTCCAATTGGTCTGAGCTGCTAGCCAGTAATACAAATAAAGTGCTGGTAAAACCATAAAGGCTTGCAACATTTTGATATTGAACGAGAAACCAATTAAAGCAAAACCAATCCAAAGATAGCGTTGTTGTTGTTTCAAAACAGCTTTTTGTACAAACCAAAACGACAGCAACAGGAAGAAGATCAAAGTTGCATCCATATTATTAGTTCTTGAATCAGCCACGACAATTGGCGTCAATGTCATAATCAAAGCGGCAATTCGAGCTGGAATTCTACCAAAACGTTTAGAAATCAAATTATAGATTAAATAAACTGATCCAATTCCAAACAAAATTGATGGTAAAACTACGCTCCAGCCATGAACGCCAAAGATTTTTGCACTGATCGTCATAAACCACAATGCAACTGGTGGCTTATCAACCGTAATAAAACCAGCAGGATCAAAGCTGGCATACCAGAAATTCTTAAAACTTTTAGTCATACTAACGACTGCAGCAGTATAAAAGTTGTTGGCCTCACCGGCTTCCCAAATATTCCAAGCATATAAAAATGCCGCTAAAATCAAAATGGCTATTAACCAATAATCATATTTAATAGTTCTTAATTTATTTAAGAAATGGGATTTTTTGTTATTTTGAACACGACTTGGTTCTTTTGAGTTCATCATTTAGCTTCTCCAATCTTTAAATAGCAATATTTACTAAAAAACAAATGATTGAATAAATTAAAATCGAAAAAACAATCGGTCCTAATTGTAAAAATTTTTTCATCTGTTAAATTTCCTTTCCTAACAACAAAAACAAGATTAGACAAACTAGCTTAAACTAAGCTTAAATCGGATAATATGATTTATAATTGTATATATGAAATAGACAAAGGAGTTTGCTATGACAAATAATATAAAAATTTTAGTAGTTGAAGACGATAAGAATTTAGCTGACAACATCGCCTCTTTTTTAAGCGACTTCTCAGAAATAGACATTGAAGGCGATGGCCTCAGCGGAAAATTTGCTGCAACAGAAAATGTCTACGACTTAATAATTTTAGATATTATGTTGCCTGAAATGAACGGTTATGATGTGTTAAAAAATATCCGTGATGCAAAAATAAATACACCGGTTTTAATTTTGACAGCTAAAGCCGATATTGATGATAAAGTGCACGGTTTTAATCTTGGAGCTGACGATTATCTAACCAAACCATTTCATCGTGAAGAATTATTAGCTCGTGTTAAAGCCTTATTAAAGCGGACTGGTGTTTTAACTGACGATTCAACCTTAAAAATTAAGAATCTTGAAATAAATCTCAATAACCACGAAATTATTGCTGGCGGAAATCCATTGTCACTCAATGGAAAAGAATATGATTTATTGGTATATTTGTTTCAAAATAAAAATACAATTTTGACCAAAGATCAAATTTTTGAACGTATCTGGGGATTCGATTCGGATACCTCCATTACAGTGGTCGAAGTTTACATGAGCAACTTACGAAAAAAACTTCGTCCATCAAAAAATGATGGCCTAATCAAGACCATCAGAAATGTTGGGTACATCTTCCAAGATGAAGCTTAATTCTAAACAAAATCGCATCACGCGTCGCCAGCAATTTAAGCTTTTTCTTTCAATAATGGCTGCTTTTGCCATTTTATTTTTAACCTTAGGATTGATTATTTTTAATCTTTTTCAATCTTCAACCTATCGAAGCATTGATAAAGACATCAAGTCTCAAGTCACGGCTATAAAAAAACAACCTAATATGCAAAGAAAAGTTAATAGTTCTCCTACTCCACAAGGTCCTGACGATCAATTCCACCGGCCAGAACCCAAAGCGCCCTTTCAAACTTCAATTTTGATTTTCAATTCAAAAGGTAAATTACTGAACCGGTCTAGTCTTGGTAATCGATACTCTGTTGTTAAAAACATTAAATTGAGAAAAAAGAATTTGAATTTGAAACAAACTATCACGATAAACAATATGAATTTCCGTTCTATTTTAATCAAAGTATCGAAAAATAATAATAATCCAATGTATGCTGGACATTACGTTTTAATCATGCAAAACATCGATACCCAGATTCAATCAATGGAAAACTTTGAAAAGATTCTAATTATCACGTTCTTTCTCTTTTGGATTGCCGCTTTAATTACTTCATACTTTTTAGCTCGTATCAACATGTTGCCCATCGTCAAATCATGGAAGCAACAAACTGAATTTGTTAATGATGCTGCCCATGAATTACGGACGCCGTTGACAATTATCCAAGGTAAATTAGAGTACATGCTAACTAAACCTAAGCAAAAAATCATCGATGAAGCCGAGGCAATTTCAGTGTCACTCGATGAAGTCAGTCGTTTGAATTCTTTAACGAATAACCTCTTGGATTTAGCAAGATTCGACCAGGCAACTACCAAACTGTACTTTGAATTAACCAAACCACAGTTCTTCTTAAAAGACCCAATCATCCCTTTTAAGGACATCATCAATTCACAAGAAAAGGTCTTTCAAATAAACTTGCGTCATAAACCGACGCTTAATCTTGACCGTAATAAAATTAAACAATTATTGATAATTTTGTTGGACAATGCTACAAAATACACTCCTAAAAATGGCACAATTAAAATTTATGATCACGTTGAAAATTCCAAATATCAATTCATTATTTCCGACACTGGCGTTGGCATCAGTGACAGTGATAAACAAAAAGTCTTTGGAAGATTCTATCGAGTTGATAAATCTAGAAATCAAAGTAGCGGCGGTCATGGTTTGGGGTTGGCAATTGCCAAACAAATTGTCACTAATCATAAAGGAAACATCTTTGTAAGAGATAATTTGCCTCATGGAAGCGAATTTGTAGTTGAACTACCAATCAAGAAAACCCATAAGAACGATTAATTTTAATCATTAAAAGCACGGCCTAAATTGATAGGCCGTGCTTTTAGTTTCATAAATATTTTAATAGACACTATAACTTCTATTTCAAATTAATATTTTTCATTGAACAATTAATATTTCTTGCTTCATTTAACAAAAAAAAACCTCCTAATTTTTGAATTAGAAAATTCTTCACTCAATGATAAGATTATAAAATTGTTTGCGAGGGAGGATTGCTTGTGTTAAAAAAAGGATTAATTATACTAGAGCTTACTTTTGTATTTTTTCTAACAATATTATTTTCCAAACCAACCATCACCAAAGCTAAGCCTGTAACTGATGCTGATGTAGTTCAACACTTTGAAACTAAAGACCACGAGGAATTAATCATCAGTTATGTATTGGAAGATAAAAAAGAACTATTTTTTAAAACCACTACAGAAAATGCTATCGACATTCAAGCATTAAAAAAGGAACTGGGAGCGCAAAAAATTGAGGAAATAACTTCTGAAGAAATTAAAGTTACACTTGATAATCCTGACAAAATTGATTTCAAAATGCTGCTTACTAACAAAAAAGATTTTACACTGATTGCACTAGACTCCAACCACAATGAAATTTTCCGCAGAGAAATGAATGAACAAACTAAAGATTCTAGACTCGCTGCAGAAGATGATGAATGGTTAACTGAAGAAGAAATTGCCAACTTTGAAGAAGGAACCTGGACTGAGGCCGATAGTTTAAGATTAAGTGAAGGACCGATTTTAGAACACTCAGATGGCACCACCACTAGGCCATACCTTTATTTTGGCGATTATGTTTATGCATCCCAAAATATATCGCTTTTAGATGCTTATCAAAAAAAGGGTGATTCAAGGCAAGTCAGTTTGACAGCTGCTAATTCAGCCATTTTATTTGCTGACAAAGGCAGTCGTATTTCCGATGGATTACGAAGTCCCAATAACCATATTTACACGACTCACTATGGAGACAACCAGAATCTTGATACAGGATTGTATAATTTAGAAATAGAAAACAGACCTTACGGCTCACCGAATTCTTTTGTCTCTAACACCCTCTATAATACTGTGCAACAAACCGATAATTGGCTATTGCCAGGTACTTCTGGTCCAGATAAAGCAGGATACAGTTTTGCCTTTTTAGAGAGGCCACGTTTCTTTTATCGAATCGATCCTAATACCGGTTTTGAGGAACAGCGTTTGGTTTTTCGACAAAGAGCTTTTGATTCTGAAAAAAAAGGCCGCGCCAATCCGGAAGTGACTACTACGATTCGCCAGAAGTTTGACAAAGGCGGACGAATAATCACTATTATTTCATCTAAAAATACTGGGAAAACAACAATTAATAACTTCACAGCTTTTTCTAACCAAGATTTTTCTCTAAATAAAGATGGCAAAGAAATTATTTCCGTTGACGGAAAAAAAGCTGGAAATTATTTACCAATGTATTCTTTGGGTAATAATCGTGGAATGTATATCCAATCAAAAAACGATGAAGTCCGAACTAGTATTTATACTAAAGAAAGCAATTATCCACCTAAGGCCTGGGCCGCAAGGTCAATTTCACATTCATACATTGCTACTAAAGGATACATGGTTACTCATGGCTTGTTAGAAATCGGTCGAACAACCGAAAGATATTATCCGTGGAAAGTCGGTAAGCCAAAAGGAAGAGTCAGCTTAGTCGGAAATAACTTTTACGATCGTAAAACTCAAACATATAAATCGCCTTATGTTCCCGAAAATCTCTATAATGCATTCGATGATCAACGTGATTTAGGCGATGCTGAAAATAATTTAACCGCAGGAACACGTTTAGGTGCATCAAGAGCTGAATCAATGTGGGATACTGGTTTAACAATGCATTCGCCGACAATCGATTTAGAGGTTGGTAAATCATCCAAAATACAATATACAACTAAAACAGACGTTAATGGTAAAGACTTCAATCCTGTTTTGAAAATTGATGATAAAGGGACTGACGACAAACCAAATATCTTAATTCTTGGCCAAAAAGACCTCCCCATTACTGGCAGTTGGTTCGACTTTGACAGCACTAACGCAACAATTTATTACACGGTCGATAGTATGAATCCTAATGATCTGCAAATACTTGCGAATGGCGTCCAAACTAATAATGAAGCTGCAAGCGGCAAAGTCAACGAAATCAAAAAATCCATCCCTCTTCGAGGCCTTGATAAGAGCAAACATCGCATTCGTTTCATTATGAAAGATGGTGAAGGTCATTTATCTACAATTGAAGAAACGATTTTTAGATTCATCAAGGATACAACAAACCAACCGCAAATCAATGTTATCTCGCCTAGTTCTAGTTACGAAGATCCGCACACCCCTTTCTCCCATCAGATTACCTTGAGAGGTATTTGGAGCGACAAGGACAGCAAAAACATCAAATCTATTTCCTATTCAATTGACGACGGCGAAGAAAAAGCTATTCAGGAAAATGTTCCTGTTAAAGATAATAGTCGCTTCGCATTTTGGGAACTTCAAGATTTAAATATTGGTTCGCAAAACGACTTTAAACCACATAAAATCACTTTTAAAATTGTTGATGACGAAGACAATATTGGAAAAGAAGATTTTTACTTTCAACACAAATCAGGCAGTACCCAACTGATTGCACCCCAAAAAATCGATTTAGGAAGTTTAGTTATTTCACCAATTAGTTCTAAAAAAATAAAGCCAACCATAAAAGAAGGAAAAATTATCCTGGATGATTTTAGAGAAAATAGTTCTCATCCAATTAACGTTACCTTATCGATTGCAAGATTTTACAAATCTAATAAAAATCAAGAAGAAACTCATCATCATAGTGAAGATGGCGATGATAGTCAATCTAGTCACGATCCGGACACTTCTACTAAAGCCTTAGCCTTAGAAACCGATAAATCTAAATATATTTCTCATAAAGTCTATTGGAAAAATAAAAGGGTCAGTTCTAAAAATTTAATAATAGGTCAATCCGTTAAAAAAGATGAAAAGCCATGGCATTTTACTAATGATTTCACCAATGAAGTTTTAAAAAATCTCGAACTAACCTTTAAGTCAGTCAAAAATAAATCTGTCTTTGGTGAATATGTCAGTCAATGGACTTGGCAAACAATTGATTCAATTGAATAAAAATCCTTATGACACTAAAAAAACGTAACTTAGCCTGATTTTTTCAGCTAGTTACGTTTTTTATTTGTTGTTTTCTTTTTCATCCAATGATTCAGAAATCTTCTTCAAATACATTACGATTTCTTCATCTTTATTGTCCTCTTCTGGTTCAGCTTCACGGGTTTTGATAATCCTATTCATAAATTTAACCAATAGAAAAACGACAAAGGCGATAATGATAAAGTTAATGATAGATTCAATAAAAGTTCCGTACTTAAAGGTCGCATCCCCTACTTCCAAAACTAAGTTGCTCAAATTTACTTTTCCTAAAAAGAGACCGATTAAAGGATTAATCAAATTGCCTACTAATGATTGAACGATAGCTGTAAAAGCAGCACCCATAATAACTCCGACGGCAAGATCCATGACATTGCCTCGACTGATAAAATCTTTAAATTCTTTTAACATTTCCCAAATCTCCTAAAATTTATTTCTACCATTAATTATGGCGTTTTAAAGGGTATTTATGCAAATAATTAACTATAGACAAGATATCTGCCATTATTTTGTATTAAAGTTTTCGCAATTTAATTTATAATTAGATGTGAAAGGCTGTGAAAAAATGAATAAGTTTGATATTTACAAAATGATTTTGGAAATTATGGCTGAAGACAATCCCAAAGATTTCCAAGAACTTTTAGACAAGGCACAAAAGTACCAAATCGTTAAAGATTATATTGCTAGCGATAATGCTAATCAGTTTTTAATTCAAGACATGCAAGATACTACGATTAGTATGATCAACGATAACCTTATTTCTGGAATCATCAGTCCCCTTAAATACGTCACTTTAATCAAATTGAATGGTCTAACTATTGAAGGCTTTCAATATTTAAAGAAAATAAAAGATAAAGAAACTAAAGAACAAGTTCAACAGCTAATGCAAAAAGATGGACTGTCAATGAATCCTAAAACGTTGACTCAAGTACTATCAAGGCTGATTTTTTAGATGTAATTTGTTTCTTAGTTTCACTTAAATTATTTACTATTGTCAACTAACTTATCGATTGACACCTCTTTTTAATAGATATATTCTTAGAACGTATTAAGTTATTTTATAAATCAAAGCGGAGGTTTTTTTATGTCAAAGACAAAAGTAGTAATTATTGGTGCATCACACGGTGGGCATCAATCAATTCTTGAATTGCTTAAGCGTTACGACGACGTTGATATCAAATTATTCGAGGCTGGCGATTTTGTCTCCTTCATGTCTTGTGGTACTGAATTATATCTTGAAAATAGTGTCACCGATGTCAATGACGTTCGTAATTTCAGACCAAGCGATTTCTCTGAAAACAAAAATGTCGAAATTTTAAATAACCACCAAGTAACAAAAATTGACGCTGACAAGAAAACAATTACAGCTGTCGATACGAAAAACAATACTAACGCTGACTACGAATATGACAAACTTATTCTTAGTCCTGGTGTAAATCCTAAGTCCATCCCCGTTCCTGGAAACGACCTCGAAAATGTTTTTCTAATGCGTGGTTACGATTGGGCAACAAAGATTAAAGCTAAACTTGAAGACCCAGCAGTGAAAAACGTTACAATCGTTGGTGCTGGATATATCGGTATTGAAGCTGCTGAAGCAAGTAAAAAAGCCGGCAAAAATGTCACTATCTTAGATGTTATCGATCGTCCATTAGGTACTTACCTTGATGGTGAAATGACTGACATCTTAGCTACTCACCTTGAAGATAAGGGCGTTAAAGTTGTAACTAGCGCTAATATCAAAGAATACACTGGAAATGGCAAAGTTACTGGCGTTAAAACTGACAAAGCTGAATACCCTAGCGACTTAGTTATCCAAGCTGCTGGTGTCAAACCAAATACTGATTGGCTCAAAGGTACTGTTGACCTAGACAATCGTGGTTGGATCAAAGTTGACGAATATCTACAAACCAATCTAAAAGATGTTTATGCTATCGGTGATGCTACATTGGCTTATTCAATCCCCGCTGATAACCATGTTCCCATCGCTTTAGCAACTGTCGCCCGTCGTGAAGCAAGATACGTTATCAAGCATCTCTTCGAGAAAGTTCCTGCATTGCCATTTGGTGGCGTTGTTGGTTCTTCAGCTTTGAGCGTCTTTGATTATCACTTTGCTGAAAGTGGCCTCAACAGTTTTACAGCTAAGAACTCAAACGTTGAAATTAAATCATCATTTTATTCAGGAGACTTGAGACCTGCTTACGTGCCTCAAGGAAAAGATAATCCTAAAGTTTGTGTTCAATTGTTCTTCAATCCAAGTTCACACGTTCTCTTAGGTGGTGCCGTTCTTTCAACTTATGACATCACTGCTCAAGGAAATGTTCTAGCCTTAGCAATTCAACATAAATTAACCGTTGAAGATTTAGCCGATGCTGACTTCTTCTTCCAACCTGGTTTTGACAGACAATGGAGTATCTTAAACGTTGCTGCTCAACATGCACTAGGTGAAACTGATTTCTAATTAGAAATCTTAAAAAGTAGTTTTTTTATATAAAAAAGATAGTAAGAAATGCATTTTGCACTTCTTCCTAACTTTTTCCTGTATTTATGCCGCTGGCGAGATTCGAACTCGCACCTAGAAAACTAGACAACGACCTGAACGTTGCGCGTCTGCCAATTCCGCCACAGCGGCAAAACAATACAAATAATCACTAAATTGGCTTACAATTAAAATGATACTACAAATGGAGGGTATTGTAATGGAAAAAATCAATAAAAACATCTTGAATCAAGTAATCACTCTCCGAAATCCCGTATCATACAAAGGAAATTACGGAAAAATCCTGATTATCGCTGGATCAACTCACTTTGGTGGCGCCGCCATCCTTTGTAGCAGTGCTGCTGTTGCTAGCGGTGCCGGTTTAGTGACAGTTGCAACCGTCCCTGAAAAGTTCACTGCTATCAATACGCGGATTCCTGAAGCTATGACAATTGATTATCAAAATAAAAACGACCTCTTAGAAGCAATCCAGAATAATACCGTCATTGCAATCGGCCCTGGATTAGGAATCTCATCGGTTGCCAAGGGCTTGGTTAAAGTTGTTTTAAAAGAAGCTACGAAAAATCAGACAGTAATTATCGATGCGTCAGCATTAACCTTAATTGCAGAAGAAAAAATACCGCTGACAACTAATGCTAAAATTATTATGACGCCACATCAAGGAGAATGGGAACGACTCTCGACGCTTAAAATTCATGAGCAAAATGAACTCAATAATATTGATGAATTGCATAAGCTAAACCCCAAAGCCGCTTTAGTTTTGAAAAAACATCATTCAGAAATCTATTATCAAGGCAAGGTCCTACAAATAACTGCTGGAAATGCTGGTATGGCTACTGGTGGTATGGGCGATACTTTAACAGGTATCATGGCTGGTTTTATTGGTCAATTTGGATTTTCAATTGAAACAATTTCGGCAGCCCTTTTAATTCATAGTTATATTGCCGATAAACTCAATAAAAAACATTACGTTATCTTGCCTTCGCTCTTGATTGAAAAACTACCAAAGTACATGGCTAGTTTCAGCTATGAAAATGGGCACTATTTATCATAAGAAATGAAAAAATCATCAATTCTTAAAAAAATTGATGATTTTTATTTATTTCATATTAAAGATTTTTCTGATTCGAGCAACTTTAGATCCTAGAATCTTATCAGCTAAGGAAGTTTTCAAAACTAGATAACCGTAAATTATGCCACCTAATCCTGCCTCAAGAATCAAAACGACTACACTGATGATTCGATCAGTATTGCCAACGAAATGGAAAACGACCCAGTTAACAAAAATTACTGACACGAACATAATCAATGAAAAGAGAATGATTCCACTGATACGACGAGTTATTCGACCAGTATCAAATGGATAAATTGCATGTAATTCTTTAGTCATTAACCAACAAACTACGGCCATTCCGATACTGGTTGCTACTAAAGGTCCAAATTCATGGAAGATGGCAATCATTGGCAATTGAACGACCACTTTAACAATAAAACCATAAACAAAGTACTTAATAGCTAAACGATTACGATACAACGCTTGCAAAACTGCGGAAAGAACGGTAAACAATCCTAGTAGAATTGAAATTACTGATGAGAATTGCAACATCAAAACTCCTAAGGCGTCATAACGATAGAATGTCGTCCATAATGGTTGAGCCACAGCATACATTCCTAAAGAAGCCGGAATCATAATAAAAAAGAATAACTCCAAAGTATTAGAAATTTGTCCTTCAATCTTTCCTTCGTCTCCTTTTGAATAGAGGCCAGATAAAATCGGCACTGCTGTAACGGCCATAGCGGTCGACAATGACACGATAATCATAATTAATTTATTAGCTTGAAAACCAAACAATGAATAATAGTTATCCAATTGTGCACCCGTCGCATTGACGAACATTCTCATAAATTGATTAAAAGTTGACTGATCATAAAGATTAAAGAAAGTTATTCCGGCATCGAGAATGATAAATGGAACAGCTTGCTCAAAAATCTCTTTAGTAAAGTTTCTTTCATTTACATCAGTCACTGGCTTACCGTTACGCGAAAGCTGCCTTAATTTTGGTAGTTTCTTTAAGAGAGCTAAAACTAGGATTCCAATTGCAAAAGCTGCTCCGATAAAAGCCGCAAATGTCGATTGAACAACAGCATTAATATAACTGCCCTTATTAATGACCATAATGATATAAGTCGCAATCAACATGTAAACAACACGAGCAATCTGCTCAATAAACTGCGAGATGGCTGAAGGCGCCATATCTGCATAGCCTTGCAAATAACCTCTTAAAATACTCAAGATAGGAATTATCAAAACCGCTACGGCTAAAGATTTGATAACTGGGATACTTCGTGGGTCGCCATCAGTGAACAATGTCGCTAGAACTGGTGCTCCAAAGTACATAATGGCTCCAAAAATCACTCCCATAAAAGTCATGATTTTTAATCCATGTTTGAATAATTTGTTACCTGTCGAATACTGATCTAAGGCATTATAATGTGAAATCTGTTTCGATATCGCACCCGGAATACCTGCTGTCGACACGATTAAAAATAAACTATAAATATTGTATCCTTTGGCAAATAGAGCATTAGCAGCTGGATAATATGAGCCCATCCAAGCCATCCAAGGGATGATATATATTGCACCTAAAATACGTGAAAAAATACTTCCAGCCGTCATCCATGCTGAACCTTTCAACATGGTATCTTGTGAAGAAACTTCTGGTTCCAACACCGGCATAACTTCTTCATTATCACGGCTATTATTTACGCCCAAAACATGCACCACCTTAAAAACTGTCCATTTAATTATAGCAAAGTTCTCATCTTAAAAATCTAAAATTACTCTTAAATTAACTAAATTGCAAATTAATTTCAAATGTTGCTTAAACTTTACAGATACGATAAATTGTAAAGGCTATTTAATCAAGATAAATGGTAATATAAATCTATTGATGGCAAGAGATTGATTCATTATTAAAACTCACCTAAAAGTTTGCATTAAGCAATTATTCTCAATTGAAATTCCTTCATATCATATATAATATTAAATACTGCTTGGTCTCTGCCATCAATGACGTAAAAAAAGAGCTTCGGAAAATCCGAAGCTCTTTTTCTTATTTCCTATTTTACTACGATATTAACTAATTTATTAGGAATAGCAATTATCTTAACGATATTTTTGCCATCTGTAAATTTCTTAACTTTTTCATCAGTTGTAGCCATTTTTTCTAAATCATCTTTAGAAGTTCCTGTAGCAACTTTAATCTTGTCTCTAAGTTTACCATTGACTTGTAAAATGATTTCAACTGTATCAGAAACCAATTTCTTTTCATCATAAGTAGGCCATTTAGCGTAACTGATTGATTCATCGTGACCAAACTTACTCCAAAGTTCCTCCATCATGTGTGGAGCAATTGGTGCAAGCATCTTCACTAGACCTTCAGCGTAAGCCTTAGGCATTGTGTCAACCTTATGTGCTTCGTTAACAAAGACCATCATTTGAGAAATAGCAGTGTTAAAGTGTAAAGCATCAAAGTCTTCAGTTACTTTCTTAACTGTTTCATTATAAACTTTATCTAATTTACCGTCATTTTCCTTAGTTAAGAAGCCTTCACGAATTGTGCTGTAATCATCATCATTAATGAATAAGTTCCAAACACGATCCAAGAATTTAGCTGAACCTGACAAGCCATTTTCTGACCAGGCAATTGAAGCATCCAATGGACCCATGAACATTTCATAAGTTCTCAAAGTATCAGCACCGTATGATTCAACGACATCATCAGGGTTAACGACATTACCTTTAGACTTAGACATCTTTTCATGACCCTTGCCTAAAATCATTCCTTGATTAAATAATTTTTGGAATGGTTCTTTAGTTGGGACAACACCCAAATCATATAATACCTTGTGCCAAAATCTTGCGTATAACAAGTGCAAGACAGCATGTTCAGCTCCACCAATATACAAGTCAACTGGTAGCCATTGTTTCAATAAGTCATAATCAGCCAACTCTTTATCGTTATGTGGATCGATATATCTCAAGTAATACCATGAAGAACCAGCCCATTGTGGCATCGTATTAGTTTCACGTTTACCTTTACGACCATTTTTATCCACAACATTTACCCAATCAGTTAAATTAGCAAGTGGACTTTCACCAGTACCTGAAGGTTTGATATCTTGATCAGCTGGTAATTCCAATGGCAATTCATTTTCTGGAACTAATGAAGTCGTTCCATCTTCCCAGTGAATGACAGGGATTGGTTCACCCCAATATCTTTGACGTGAGAAGACCCAATCACGAAGACGATAGTTAACTTTTTTCTTACCAAAGCCTTTATCCTCAAGATATTCAACCATGCGATCGATAGCATCTTTTTTGTTCAATCCATCCAAGAAATCAGAATTAATATGTTTGCCATCACCAGTAATGGCACCGTCATCAAGATTTCCTTCAATAACTTGTTTCATTGGTAAATTGAATTTCTTAGCAAAAGCAAAATCACGATCATCATGAGCAGGAACGGCCATAACGGCACCTGTACCATAAGTTACCAAGACATAATCAGAAATCCAAATTGGAATTCTGTCGCCATTGACAGGATTAGTAGCGTAAGCTCCTGTGAAGACTCCGGTCTTTTCATCATTCAAATCAGTTCTATCAAGATCTGACTTGTGTGAAACTTTTTCTTTATATGCATCTACAGCTGCTTTTTGTTCAGGAGTAGTAATCTTATCAACTAAATCATGTTCTGGAGCTAAAGTCATGTATTGAACTCCAAAAACAGTATCTGGTCTAGTTGTGAAGACATCGATTTTATCGTCAAAACCAACAACTGGGAAAGTGATTTGAGCACCAACTGAGCGACCAATCCAATTTCTTTGTTGTTCTTTGATACTTTCTGGCCAATCGATATCATCAAGGTCATCGATCAATCTGTCTGCATAAGCTGTAATCTTTAGCATCCATTGACGCATTGGTTTTCTAATAACTGGGAAACCGCCACGCTCTGTTTTGCCATCGATAATTTCCTCATTAGCCACAACTGTACCTAAATCTGGAGACCAGTTAACTGGTACTTCTGCTTCATAAGCGAGACCTTTTTTGTACATTTGTTCAAAGATCCATTGTGTCCACTTATAGAACTTAGGATCAGTTGTTTGTACTTCACGATCCCAATCGTAAGAGAAGCCTAATGAATTGATTTGACGCTTGAAGTTTTGAATATTTTTTTCTGTGAAGTCAGCAGGATTGTGACCCGTATTCAAAGCATATTGTTCAGCTGGCAACCCAAAAGCATCGAAGCCCATTGGATGCAAAACATTATATCCTTGTGCACGTTTCATTCTGGCAACAATATCTGTTGCTGTGTATCCTTCAGGGTGACCTACGTGAAGTCCTTGTCCTGATGGGTATGGGAACATATCCAAGGCATAAAAATTCTTTTTCTTTGGATCATTAGTTGTTCTAAAAGTATCGTGTTCTTTCCAATACTTTTGCCATTTTTTCTCTACGGTATTGTGATTGTACATATTTTTCCTCCTATACAAAAAAAGTCCCATGATTATATAATCATAGGACGAGTTATCGCGTTACCACCTAAGTTCCGCACTAAATAAGTACGACTCTTGAAATCCTTAACGAGGATCATTCGCAGTCGCTTACTGAAGTTCGGCAACTAAATCAGTGGACGAGTTCGAAAATAGAAATCTATGCATTCACATCCCCATGCACTTTCTGAGAAGCATTTCTATTATCTACTATTTCCGTTGTTTTACATTCTATACCAATAATGATTGACCGACAACCAATAAATCTGAATTTAAGTTATTTAATTGTTTAATATTGTCAATCGTTGTTCCTGCTTGTGAAGCAATTGAATCAATTGTATCGCCACTTTGAACAGTTACAGTATAATTATTTTTATTTCCTGAATCGTTATTATCATTTGAATTATAATCATTTTGCACATCGATTGAAGATGTATCGGTCGTATCGTCAGAAGCAACATACTTTTTAACTCCATTGCGTTCATCTTGAACAATAACTGGAGCTTGTTGAGTTCCATAAGCGTCTGAAACATTCCCTGTATCAACAATTTTATCGTTGTCATTAGAACTATTGGTATTCGTAGTATTTGCCAAATTCGTCAACGATGCAGCTTGAGTTGTCTGTGTGGCGTCATTGCCAATAATCTTTTTAATCGTCAAAGTCTTGCCTGGATAAATATAATTATCAGTCTTCAAATTATTCAAACTCATCAAACTGTTCTTATCTATATTAAATTTATCAGCAATTGATTGAACAGTATCGCCTTGACTGACAGTGTATGTCTGATCCTTATCTGAAAGATTAGTATCAAATTGAGTCAAATCGTACTTTTCAATCATACTATTCAATTTATCAGCATATGTTGTATCGGTTGCATAACGGCCTGTTAAAAATTTTGTAGCATCTTTATAAGAATCAGTGTTACTCTTCCAAGCTCCAGCGTATAATTGTGAATTTTCTGAAGTACCGCCACGAATTAAACTGACGTAGTCTTCCAAAGACTCTTTGTATGAAGGATATTTTCTAAAATTAGAACTAATTGAATAAAGATTACCTGTTCCATCATCTTCTTGAGTACCCATATTAACAGATGAATCCTTGTAACTTCCCTTGATACCAAAGAGATTATAGTTTGGCGAACTTGCTAAGCCACTAGTTCCCCAACCGCTTTCAACCATGGCCTGAGCAATCATAACTGACGCATACAGGTCATTGTTAGAAGCTAATTTACGAGCCGAATTACCAATATAATCAAGAAATTGCTCATCACCGACACCAGTGGAACTTACGGGAGTAGTAACTGCCGCTGAATTTTGTGATATTAAATTGCTGACCGACAAAGCCTCAGCCTTAACTGGCGTTGGCGCAGAAATACTAGTAATTTCAGCTACGGCAGTGCCGACAAAAACACTAGACCCCAAAATTGTCATATTTCGACGTAAATTTGCGTTCTTATTTTTTTTATTATTTAATTTAGTCAAACGACTATCTTCGATTTTGCGCTCACGACGTGTTATAACCATAAGTATCTGCTCTCCCTCAAAATCTTTATACTTTATTATATTTCTTAACAAAAACTTAAACAATAGAGAGATCAAAAATTATGAAAATATTTGCAAAAATAACTATCCTAAATATACTTTTACTGGTCGCCTTTTGCTTTTGGAGCTTGAATGTAGCTCTAAAAACAACTTTAATCAAAAACTTCGACATGACTTTAATTAGGCAAATCTATCATGCAAATGACCTGACGCTTACTTTCTTCCGACAAGTTACCAATATTGGTGACACCTATCAAACCATTACAATAGCAGCGATTATTTTTATCATATTAATAATTAAAAAATATAACTATGCTGCCATTTTTCTAGTCTTAAATAAGGTCGTCGTTGCTGGACTCAATAGTTTGATCAAACTGATCGTTCAAAGACCACGCCCTGAACATCATCATTTCGTCTATGCCGGAGGTTATAGTTTCCCCAGTGGACATTCTGCCAGTTCATTTGCTTTATACATTTCAGTACTGATAATTAGTTTATTTATCTTCAAAAAAATCAGCATCAAAATAATTATCAGTATGATTGCCATTTTGTTGGTTATTTTGGTTGGTTACAGTCGAATCTTTTTAGGTGTCCACTATCCTAGCGATGTCCTCGGTGGCTACCTCTTAGCGGCTACAATCCTAACTTTCAATACTCTATTATTTAGCATGAAGGATTTTTTTATTCTTCAACTCAAAGGCATTAAGAATTAATCCCACTACTAATAGTACAAGAGAAGCGACGTAAATATTGTGCAATCCTGAAAAAAGAATTTGTCGCATTTTGGGTAAAAGCTGATGTGGCAAGGAACTAGCCGTTTGTGGATCAATCAATTGATTCATCATATCGACTGTAATATTTTTGTTTTCTGCAGCCCCTTTGGCTAAAGCTGTATTCAAAACGATTCCATAAACTGAAACCATCATCGATTGACCAATAGTCCGCAACAACGTATTAAAACTCGTTGCCACTCCAACATTTTCTGGGTCGACAACCGTTTGGGCTGTGACAGTAGTTGTGGTAATCGTTAAACCAAAACCTAGACCTGCAATCCCTGCTAAACCGCAGAAGTACCAAAATGGCGTGCTGGCATTTGCTAACAATAACAAACCATTAGCAATGGCTAAGAAAAAGAGACTGATATAAATGACACGATTAGGTGCCATTTTTTTTATCAACGTACCAGCCCAGAATGAACCCAAAATCCAAACTATGGAACTAGGTGTGACAGCAAATCCTCCCATTGAAGGGCTTAATCCTAGTAGACCTTGCATCCAAGTTGGGATATAAGCTTCAAAACCAATCAAGAAACCACTAACCAAAAGTGCTAAAACATTTTGAATAACAAAAGTTTTATTTTTAAATAGCTCTAAAGGTAAAATTGGATCACTAACATGTTTTTCAACTTTGATAAACACAAAGATTGAAATAATCGAAACTAAAACTAAACCTATTGGCAACATTGGATTAGTGCTACCAATGTATTGAAGTGCCAACATCAATGGCAAAAGAACCAAAATCAACAAAATTGTACCTGAATAGTCAATTTTTATTTTTTCATGTTCTCTCTTGTCTTCTTTAAAGAAGAACCAAATCAAAGCCATAGTCAATAGACCAACTGGCAAGTTAATCAAGAAAACCCAGTGCCAGCTTAATTGTTCAACAATAAAACCACCTAATAATGGCGCAATAATTGCAGCAATTCCCCACGCGGAACCATTGAAACCAAGGATTTTAGCTCTTTTTTCCAGTGGATAAATGTCAGCGATAATCGTAAAAGTCAAAGGCTGAATGGCACCAGAACCAATACCTTGAATCACCCGAGCTAAAATCAATGTCAACATCGAGTTCGACATCGCACAAAGAGTCGAACCAATAACAAAAATAACTAAACCTATCAAAAGAATCGGTTTTCGTCCAATAATATCTGATAATTTTCCATAAATAGGCGTAGCTACCGCCGTCATCAGCAAATAAATTGAAAAGACCCAGTTCATTAAACTGACGCCATGCAAACTTCCAATAATTGTTGGCATCGCCGTCGAGACAATCGTCCCCTCAATTGCTGTCATAAATGTCGCAATAAATACCGCGATAGTGACAATTACAACATTCGATTGATTTTTTTGTGCCATTAAATAATTCCTCCCATAAAAAAAAGAGACGCTTCCTAAAGTTTACCTTTAAGAACGCCTCTGTAATCACCGATTAAATATGTAAGAAGTTCTTGATATCATCAACTTTATCAAGTTTTTCCCATGGTAAATCGATATCTGTACGTCCGAAGTGACCATATGCGGCCGTCTTCTTATAAATTGGTCTTTGTAAATCAAGCATTTCAATGATACCTAGTGGACGAAGATCAAAGAACTCATTGATACATTTTTCAATTTGTTCTTCAGAAAAGTCACTAGTACCAAATGTATCAACGTGAATTGATACAGGTCTTGCCACACCAATAGCGTAAGCAATTTGAATTTCAACCTTTTCAGCAACACCGGCAGCTACAAGGTTTTTAGCGATGTATCTGGCAGCGTAACTAGCTGAACGGTCAACTTTAGTAGCATCCTTACCTGAGAAGGCACCACCACCATGACGAGCAAAACCACCGTAAGTATCAACGATAACTTTACGTCCAGTTAGACCAGAATCCCCTTCTGGTCCACCGATAACAAAACGACCTGTTGGATTAATTAAAATCTTAGTCTTGTCATCCATCATGTTTGCTGGAACTACTTCATCAATAACATATTTCTTGATGTCTTTTTTAACTTGATCCAGACTAGCCTCAGCTTTATGTTGAGTACTCAAAACAATTGTATCAACACGAACTGGATGATCGTTTTCATCGTATTCGATAGTTACTTGTGACTTAGCATCTGGCATCAAGTAATCAATTGTTCCGTTCTTTCTAACTTCAGCAGTCTTTCTCATTAACTTATGAGCCAGTGAAATTGGCAAAGGCATGAACTCTTTAGTTTCATTTGTTGCAAAACCAAAAACAAATCCTTGATCACCGGCACCAATTTGGTCCAATGGATCAATATCTTTGTTGTTGTCACGTCTTTCTAGCGCGTCATCAACACCTTGAGCAATATCAGGTGATTGTTCATCAAGTGCGACTAAAACGGCACAGCTATTTCCATCGAAACCAGGATTTGAACCATCATAGCCAATATCAGTGATAGTCTTACGAACTACACTTTGAATATCGACATATGCTGAAGTTGAAATCTCACCAACAACTAATACAAGACCAGTTGTGACAGTTGTTTCGCAGGCAACACGTGCATCTTTATCCTTTGCTAAAATTGCATCGAGAATTGCATCACTAATTTGATCAGCAACTTTATCTGGATGTCCCTCTGAAACTGACTCAGAAGTAAATAAATAATTTTTTGACATAATTTCTTTCCACCTTTTCGGTTACAGGGCCTCTCCTTAAACAAAAAAAGGATCCCATCAGGAACCTTTTAATAGGTTAACACAAAACTAGACCATTTTCATGAAAAATCATGGTTTGACGTTAAACTTTTTCTACATTAATATTATTTTATACATCAAAGGAGTCACTATGGATAAGTTAAAATCTAAAAAATTATTATTAGCTTTGATTGAATTTATCAGTTACCATATCTTTCCGTTCATTTTTATTTTCGTACATGGTCTCAACAATTATTCAATTCATGGTTTCTTAATCATCATGGTCGCAATGGTTGCCTTATATAAAGAATTCATTTTGACCTTGAATCCTAATAAATATTTTCACCTTCTATACAGTGCTATCTATTTATTATTAGCTATTTTATCAATTCATTCCTTAAACAACTTTGTTATGATTTTGATTTTTGCTCAATTAGTTTTCTTATACCTAATTCGCTACTTACCAAAGAATAGCGAAAATATTGCCTCTCTGATAGCTGATTTTATTGTCCCAAGCTTTATGTCAATTGCTTTAGCCTTCACTTATATGCACTTTATCTCAATAACTTTTATTGTTCCTTTATTGTTAGTAAATCTAGCAACAGTCTTAATTAATTATTTTGAAGGCGCAAAAACTGATTATATTGAATTGATCAGTATCTCTGGATTAAGTTTCATCCTATTTCTACTAGGTTATATCAGTCTTTGGACTGCTGTGGTTATCATAATTTTTGTCATGATTATGTCATTACTGAAAAAATACAAGAATTTTTCACAACCGAACCTTTTCTATCGCATCGTTGGAAATTTAATTTTAATTATTTAACCTTTAGAGTCCAAATACCGCATTTGGGCTTTTTTATTTCAAAATTTAAACAAAAAAACATCTAACCGAAGTTAGATGTTTTAAACTTTTGATGGAGGATACAGGGATCGAACCTGTGACCTCCTGCTTGTAAGGCAGATGCTCTCCCAGCTGAGCTAATCCTCCAAAAGTGACCCGTACGAGATTTGAACTCATGTTACCGCCGTGAAAGGGCGGTGTCTTAACCACTTGACCAACGGGTCATAATATTTATTTGTTTGTCGCTCTCTCAAGCACAAGAAATATAATACAATAATAATTAAGGTCTAGCAAGCTTTTTTTTAAACTTTTTGAAACTTTTTTGAAAATTAGGAGGATAATGGATTTTGAACGTGCAAAATTACTTTGAAACATCTAAAACTATGGACTTGGCCCAAGACATGTTGGGACACAGTTTTACATATGATTCTAACCAAGGCCATTTCAAAGGTCTGATTGTCGAAACAGAGGCTTACTTAGGACCTATCGATATGGCTGCTCACAGTTACAATAGTCGCCATACCAAAGCAAACGATCCCCTTTACCAAGCTGGCGGTACTATTTACATTTATTCAATCCACAGTTGGTTAGATATGGATATCAGTATTCAAAAAGCTGGTACTCCAAATGGAATTTTAATTCGCGCACTACAGCCACTGGCAGGAATTGATTTGATGGAAGAAAACCGTGGCAAAACTGGTTTTGATGCAACTAATGGACCTGCTAAGTGGATGGCCGCCTTTGGTATCACAGACAAAACTTTATCAGGAACCGTTTTAAATGAAAACAATTTTGTTTTTTCAGACAAAAAAATTCAGACTCCAAAAGAAATATTAGCCACGCCAAGGATCGGCGTGAAAAATAAGGAGCCATGGACTTCAAAAAATATGCGCTTTATTGTAAAAGGAAATCCTTATGTTTCTAAATTGCCCAAGCGTGATATGAATTTAGATACTTACGGTTGGTTATAATTTGTCGCTACGAGCACGTAAGGCATAAAGAATGGCCACTGTATCGACTACTTCCTGGCATAAAGCTCCAATGATAGTTGGAATCAGTCCAAAAGCTGCAATTACCATTAAGGCAATACAGATAAATATACCTAACAAAACCGCTTCTTTAGCAATCCTCATTGTGTCGTGAGATATTTTTATCACGGTACTAACTTTACTGAGGTCGTCTTGTAAAATAACTGCATCAGCAGATTCACTAGCAGCATTGGCACCTTTATATCCCATTGCAATGCCGACATCAGCTAAAGCTAATGCTGGAGCATCATTTACTCCATCGCCGACCATTACAGTTGGATGGTAATCCTTATCTAGATTATCGATAATTCTTACTTTGTCAGCCGGTAAACTAGAAGGATAAGCTTTTGTTATTCCTACACTTGAAGCAACCATTTCGGTTGCTTCTTTTTTATCTCCAGAAATCATTAAAATATTCTGGATACCAAAATCTTTTAATTTTTGAATGGTCATTTTCGATTCTGGCCGAATTTGATCCAAAAGACTAAAACTGCCAGCATATTGATTATCAATTGATATATAAACACCAGAGCCTTTTACTTCTTCAACTTTTTGATCAGTTACAAAACTACCTTGACCAACTTTAACCTGGTGA
Organism: Companilactobacillus halodurans; assembly: GCF_009600995.1. NCBI lineage: Bacteria > Bacillati > Bacillota > Bacilli > Lactobacillales > Lactobacillaceae > Companilactobacillus > Companilactobacillus halodurans. The sequence goes on from NZ_VDFO01000001.1 coordinate 53,524, forward strand.
CCTTGAATTTTACCAACAATACCTTTAGCAGTGATTTCTTTCAAATCTTCAGCGTTATATAACGATAGATTATGTTCCTTAGCAAAATTGACAATGGCCTCAGCCATTACATGGCTTGAATTTTGTTCAAGTGAAGCCGCATAACTTAAAACAGTTTTCTCATCAAAGCCATTTGTTACCTGGAAATCATCAACAACTAATTTTCCCATGGTAATGGTTCCTGTCTTATCGAACGCTACCGTTTTAGCAGCATTTAGTTTTTCCAAAGCCGTTCCCGATTTAACTATAATGCCGTTACGGCTGGTACGACTCATACCCGAAACAAAGGCAATTGGAGCCGCTAAGATCAAAGGACATGGTGAAGCAACAACTAGAACCTGAGCAATTCTTACCGGATCTTTTGAAATATACCAAGCTAATCCAGCAATAATATAAGCAATCAAAGTGAAAGGAACCGCATAACGGTCAGCTAGTCTGACAAAATGTGCTGGATGAGTCTCTGATTCCTTAACTAATTTAACAATTGCTTGATATTCTGAATCAGCTGCAATTTTTTCTGCTTTTATCTTAAAAGGATTTTCGCCATTAATTGAACCAGACATAACAGAGGTTCCAGTCGTGACATTAACCGGAACTGATTCACCAGTCAAAGAAGATTCATCGACTTCGGAATTCCCTTCAATGACTATTCCATCAACTGGCACTTGTTCTTTTGGACGAACCAGTAACTCGTCCCCCACTTTAACATCATCAATCTCAACATCGACTAAATCATTTTTAGAAACTAAATGAGCTTGTGAAGGAGTATTATCCAGCAATGATTTTAATTCACTTTTAGCCTTATTAGCAGCGTACTCCTCTAAAGTATCTCCACCAGTCAGCATTAGTAACACGATCCAACCAGCCCAATATTGCCCTAAAACAATTGTGGCAACAATAGCTGTAATTGCCAAAAGGTCAATTCCAAAATTACCAGATTTAAGAACTTTTATCATATCGATAAACATAATCAATGCTAATAAAAGTCCTAAAATACTAATTATCAATTGTGCATAATATGGTAAATGGAAAATGAATTCTAAAACTGCGGCAATGAAACCAATGGTCAAAGTACCATATAATTTGATTTTGTCAGAGTTCATAAAATCACAATCCTCTCTAATTCTTCTTTCTCAATCAAAGTATAACCGGTCTCTCACAAAAGATAAAGTATTAAGCTGGAATAATTCTCATTTAGGTTTCATTTTTATATTATTTTCAAATTAGTCTACATCAGTGGTTTTGTTAGCAAGGTCAATAAATAGATTGAGTACCAATTAGCAGAATTATCAAAAAATAGTTTAAAAAATAGTCATATCATGAATTTGATATGACTATCACTAGTATGATTTAATTTATCAATCGATAAAACGATTATCTAACCAATTTATCCCAGATAACAACTTTATTTTGTTTTAAAGATTTTTGAACATCAATGATTCTTTGATTAGAAGAACCACGAAATTGCAGAGTTAAATCTTTCTTACGCAACAAAAAACGACCATCAACTAGAATGTCTAATAATGATAATAATTCCAATTTATCATTTGATTCTTTCATCATCTCGTCCCATGAATAACCAGTCCATGACCAAATATCTTTGCTATGACCAAATTCTTTCCGGATTCGTTTACATAACGATAAACAAACTTCCGTATTCAAAAATGGTTCTCCACCTAAAAGAGTTAACCCCTGAACATAATCATGATCTAGGTCCGTTATAATCTTATCTTCAAGCTCTTTTGTATAGGGCTTGCCGTAACGGAAATCTTGAGCCGCAACGTTATAACACCCTGGGCATCTAAAAAGACAGCCCGATACATATAGACTGCATCGAACCCCTTCCCCATCAACAAAATTAAAAGGCTTGTAATCAGCAATCCTCTTAAGACTGTGGTCCTTGCTTAACCATTCTTTGGGAGTCGGATTGTTTGGCTCTCTCATATTTTGCCGCATGCTGTATCATCTCCGAAGTTATATTTTTTCTACGTGAAGCTATTTCTACGTGACGACCATGAATCATTGGTCTTTGTTGAGGATTACCAAGATACCCACAAGTCCGTTTGACCACATCACAAGTTAAAGGATCGTGATTTCCACACTTTGGACAAACGAATCCTCGAGCAGTTGCTTTAAATTCACCCTTGAAACCACATTCAAAACACTGATCAATTGAAGTATTAGTTCCTAAATAACCAACGTGATCATAAGCCCAATCCCAAACAGCTTCTAATGCCTTAGGATTTTGACGCAAGTTTGGATATTCGCAGTAATGAATAAATCCTCCAGAAGCATACTTTGGAAAAACCTCTTCAAAAGTCAATTTTTCAAATGGATTGGGGTGTTTGCGAACATCGTAGTGAAAACTATTCGTATAATATTCTTTTTCAGTAATATTAGGGACCGAGCCAAATTTGTCCAAGTCATCTCGACAAAAAGTATCCGTCAAAGATTCAGCTGGAGTTGAATAAAGACTATAGTGATATCCACTAATTTGAGCCCATTGATGACATTTTTGACTTAAGGCCTTAACGATACTTTCAGCAAAATCATGTGCTTCTTGATTGTTTTCCCATTTATCTCCATAGAACTCGGTACAAACTTCATAAAGACCAATGTAACCTAAAGAAACCGTAGCTCGTTGATTTTTAAAGAGTTCATCTATTTTGTCAGTCTTTTTCAAACGTTTGCCAAAGGCTCCATACATATACAATAACGGAGCATTTTCAGGTTTAGCCTGTTTAGTTCGCTTGATTCGATACTCCAAGGCTATGTGACAAAGTTGCATTTTTTCTTCAAATATTTCCCAAAATAAGGTTTTATCACCATTTGATTCTAGGGCAATCCTAGGCAAATTAACCGTTACAACGCCAAGATTCATTCGCCCTGAATTAACTTCTTTACCAGTCTCATCTTTCCAACCTTGTAAAAACGAGCGACAGCCCATCGGAGTTTTAAAACTACCTGTAATTTCTTTGATTTTGTCGTACATCAAAAGATCAGGATACATTCTCTTGGTTGAACATTCTAAGGCCAATTCTTTAATATCATAGTTTGGATCACTGGGATTAAGGTTTAAGCCTCTTTTAATCGTAAAAGTCAATTTTGGAAAGATAGCCGTCCGATGTTCCTTACCTAATCCCTTGATTCTAATTTTCAAAATTGATTTTTGGATTTCACGTTCGATCCAATTAGTTCCTAATCCAAAATTAATGGTCGTAAAAGGCGTTTGGCCTTGAGATGAATAAAGCGTGTTGATTTCATATTCCAAGGCTTGCATTGCATCATAAATATCCTTTTTCGTCTTTTCACGCGCAAACTCATCTTGTTTATTTTTAGGAACCCATTTCTTAGCATCACTTAAATGTTTTTGAAAATTTATTTTTGCGTAAGGTGCCAATAGTTGATCAATTCGATTAGCTGAGCAGCCTCCATATTGTAACGACGCTACATTAGCAATTATTTGCGACATCTGAGCTGTTGCCGTTTGAATCGATCTTGGAGAAGATACCCAAGCATTGCCAATTTTAAAACCATTCTTGAGCATTTCATCAAAATCAATCAAACAACAATTAGTTTCAGGAGTAACCGGAGAATAATCTAAGTCATGCCAGTGAATGTCGCCACGTAAATGAGCTTTGGCCACTAATTCTGGCAACATCTTTAATCCCAATGCTCGACTAGTTACTCCAGCCTCTAAATCACGTTGCGTATTAAAAACATTACTGTCCTTGTTAGCATTTTCATGAATCACATCAGCATTGCGCTTGAATAATCGCCCAATATTTTCTTGAACATTAGTAGCATGTGCAAACTTGGCTTGATCGCCTTGAAAATATTCTTCATATTGATTGGCCTGCTTTTCTTTTAATGAATTGAAAATAAACTCATGAATCTTAGTCGTTAAAATCAAACTATCATTTTCAAAATAATGGAGGAAATCCATTTCTAATTTAGATTTTTCTTCACTGCTTAGACCTAGTTTGTCCAAAATAAATCTAATCTTATAAGGATAAAATTTAGTTATCACGCCACTTCTTTTCTTAACTGATTTTTCTTTTAATTTATCCAATGGCTCTTCCATGCTTACTCCCCCAAATTCAACTTGCTAAAACATTTACTGAAGTTATTCTACAAAAAAAATCATAAAAAAACAAGACTACCAAATACAATATGGTGTGGTATATAACACACGCATACTATATATAGTAGTCTAGAATCATTTTTTATAAATTTATAATTATATAACTGTGTTCTTACGTCGTTGCATCAATCGCTAAAACAGTAGTAGCAACCCTTTTAGGATCAATTCCCAAAAATAACTATTTTATATCTTGTAACGTTGTAATGGCTTTTTACTCTTTTCCACGAGCAAAATAAAAAGTTGTAGCTGCATAAACAAAGACGATAGCAGTAATGAAGATATGTACGCCATAAAGGATGCCGATATCTGGTCCATCAGTAATATGATTGTTGAAGAAACCTAAAGCATTGATTTTAGTAAAGAAACTGACAAAATAAATCGTTGTCATATAAACTAATTGTTGCGATACATTACCAACACATGATAACTGATACTTGATTAAAAAAGCTCGTTCAGAATCGATATCTGCTTTGTGATACAAATTATCATTTAAAATCCGATTGTCATCTCCAACAAAGACAGAACAAAAGAACAGGCCGATAAAGTACGTATAATCAAATAGCGCCAAAATTAATCCCAGCAATAACAGAGGATAACGCAATGATTGAAATTTTTTAAGAAAGATAGGTCCTAACTGAAAACCTACTAAATAAATCGTATAAATTAAGATCAAACTATTGAATCCAAAGCGAATCGTACTATCAAAAATTGCATACAACATCACGTAATTCATCACGACGCCACGATTAATGGCAACTAAACTCACTGGAAATATTTTTCTGTGAATATCTATTTGATAATAGGCTAAAAATAAGAATAAGACGATGGCTGCTAAACTAATTAATAAATCAATCGAATTAGAAACAGCTTTTAAGCGAGTATAACGAATAATAAAAATCAACATAACTAAACTGGCTAAAAGTATCAATTTGAAAAGTGAATTAACCTTGAATTTAGGTTTTCGTTCAATCCCTTGATAAAAAGTCAATCGATGAGTTACTTGTAAGCCTCCAACCATGGAAGCAAAGAACAAGAAGGCTAATAAGATAAATGACAGATTCAAAAATTTCGTCTTTGAGGCAATCAATTGTACGATCAACAACAAAATAACTGTTAAAACAACTGACAAGGTGTGCATTCGATTGAACTTAAATTCTTTATCCATCTGACCTCTTGACCTTACTGTCAAATAATATGGCCAAATCCAACTCGAAGCTAGACCTAAGAATATTCCTCCAAGAATACCAAAAACAGGATGACTGGCTCCTAAAATAAAAAGAGAACCAATGACTCCCAATAAACTAGACATTGCCAACATGGTTGAAGCAGGCAACGTTATGAATGTCGTTACAAGCATCCCTAAAGCTCTAAATGTATAAAGCATTAGGAAAGGCAAAGCATAGGCAAATACACTCTTATTTTGATTATATAAGGTCAAACAGAAAAAATATGGTATTGCAACTCCAGCGTTGGCCAAAAGGTCCAAAACGCCTTCGTTAAATATACTCGTTATTCGCTTCATTATTTTTTTCACCTAGAATTAATGTCTTTAAATATTTTAACAGATATAAGGAAAAAATGATTCCAGAGACATCAGTTTTTTCATTAATTCCTCTACTTGGTAACAAATAATATCAAAAAAAGCTTCACTAATTCAAAAAAGAATTAATGAAACTTCATATTATTTAACGTGAACTAAATTATCAGCAACTAAACGTTCAGCAATTTGAACCGTGTTCCAAGCTGCACCCTTAAGCAAGTTGTCAGAAACAACCCACATATTAAAAGCACCGTCATTTTCCAAATCTGGACGAATCCGTCCTACAAAAGTATCACGACTATTAACTGCATTGATTGGTTGTGGATAAACCTGATGCTTAGGATCATCTTGTAAGACTGCTCCTGGAGCTTCTTTAATCAACTGTTGAATTTTTTCAGTCGTAGCTGATTTATCTTCAACTTCAATATAAATAGATTCACCGTGACTGATAGGAACTGGAACTCTGACACAAGTAGCTGTAACTTTGATTTTTGGTGAATTCATATCGCCCAACATAATCTTCTTAGTTTCATGAATCATTTTCCATTCTTCATGAGAATAAAGATTATCTTCCAAGACGTCGATTTGTGGCAATAGGTTGAAAGCTAAAGGATAATGTTCCTTATCGCCCTTAGTTGGAAAAATGTCTGCTTTCATGTCTTTACCATCAAGGTAATCTTGGGCCTGAGTATACAATTCATTCAAAGCACTTTGCCCTGCGCCACTGGCAGCTTGATAAGTTGAAACAATGATTTGCTTCAAGCCAAAGGCTTTTCTGATTGGTTCTAGAGCCACCATCATCTGAATCGTGGAACAATTAGGATTGGCAATTATTCCATGATGATTATATAAAGCAGCTTCATTAACTTCAGGTACAACTAATGGTACATCTTTTTCCATTCGAAAAGCACTCGTATTATCAACACAAACGGCTCCGCGTTTTACAGCTTCGGGTAAAAACTTTTTAGAAACAGCTCCACCTGCTGAAGCTAAGACCAAATCGACTCCATCAAAGGACTCTGGTTTAGCTTCTTCAACGGTGACTTCTTGTCCCTTAAATTGTAATTTTTTACCAGCTGAACGATACGAAGCTAGTAACTTAACTTGTTTAACTGGAATAGTCGACTGTTCCAATTGTTGAATCAAACGTGTCCCAACAGCTCCTGTGGCACCTAAAATTGCTACTGTATATTCATCACTCATAAATAACTCATCCCTTAATTCAAATTTATAAACTCTCTGTAAACTTTCTTAAACGTTTCATAGCTTCTTTAATATCTTCCATGGATGAAGCATAGGAAATTCTGAAATGACCTTCGCCACCCTCACCAAAGGCAACTCCTGGAGTAACTCCAACGAGACCCTCTGTTGCCAATTTATCGGCAAATTCAATTGAAGTTAAATGGAATTTTTCTGGAATCTTTGAAAAGGTATAAAAAGCACCCTCAGGGGTTTTTGTTTCATACCCCAAATTGTTTAATTGCTCAACTAAGTAATCACGACGTTCTTGGTAAACTTTCTTCATTGCAACTGGATCGTCGATTCCATTTTCCAAAGCTTCTTGTGCAGCGAACTGAGCCGGGTTAGAAGGTGCTGTAACCGTAAAGGCATGCATCTTTCCAGCTTGGGTAATGAAATCTTTAGGACCGGCTACGTAACCGATACGATACCCTGTCATTGCATGTGATTTTGATAGACCATTAATCAAAAGTGTTTTTCCAGGTAATAATTTGGCTAAAGAAATATGTTTATGACCATAAGTCAATTCGGCATAGATTTCATCAGAAATAACGAACATATTCTTATCCTTAACGACATCAACTAGTTCTTGCAATTGAGCTTGCGAATAAACAAATCCTGTTGGATTACCAGGGAAATTAAGCATTAGGGCTTTGACCTTATCAGGTCCTTCTTCTTCAATAACTTCTTCTAATTTTTTACCTGTTAAACGAAAACCATCAGCTGTGGTATTAACTTGGACGGGAATTCCACCAAGAATCTTTACGATAGGAATGTAAAGAGCAAATGTTGGTGTAGGAATAATTACCTTATCGCCAGGATTAATAATGGCAGCAAGTGAATCAAAGATTGCTTCAGTAGCACCAATTGTCACTATAATTTCAGTTGCCGGATCATATTGTAAGTCGAATTGCTTATCCAAATACCCAGAAATAGCTTTACGTAAACTTAGAAAGCCCGTTTGGTCAGAATAATGCGATTTATTCTCTTTAATACTTTCAATGGCGGCATTTTTTACATGTTCTGGAACATTGAAATCTGGTTCGCCTAAAGTCAATTTAATCAAACCAGGGATTTTTGCAAATTTTTCAGCAAAGATTCTAATTTGTGATCTTCCCATTGGGGCAAGGGTCTCATTTACTACATTTTTTACTGATGAATCTAATTCTGGCATTGTGCAACACTCCTTAAAATTAATAATAATCTAATTCTATAACAAACTCCGTCAAATTATTAGAGCTTTTGTAATTTTTTTAAATAATTTCTAAATGATTTGTTCTAAACCAATTACTAGTTGGTTTCGTTTCATAACTTCATGGATTGCTAATTTAACGCCAGTCATAAATGATTCACGGTCGCTTGTACTTTGAGAAATCGTCAATGTTTCACCGACGCCGCCAAAGATGACCTCTTCATCGGCTACAAAACCTGGCAAGCGAAGTGCATGAATCTTAGTTCCATGATAATCTCCACCTCTTGTATGAAGTGGATCTTCACTACTATGTTGTTCTTGATCTTTACCTCGAGCTTGATAAATCAAGCGAGCCGTATTCATGGCCGTACCAGAAGGTGCATCGATTTTATCTTCATGATGCTTTTCAACAATTTCTGATTCCGAGAAATATTTTGCAGCTACCTGCGCAAATTTCATCATTAAAACAGCTGAAAGTCCAAAGTTTGAAGCAATAATTCCACCTAATTCTTTTGAATCAGCCAATTTTTTTAATTCAGAAGTTTGATCTTCACTCATTCCACTAGTTCCAATCACAGGTCGAATCCCCTGTTCGATTGCAAATTTAGTATTTTCAAAAACAGCACTTGGAACTGAAAAGTCAATCCAAATATCAGCTTCAATATTAATATCAGCTAATTTATTAAACACTTTGACATCATCCGATAATCCATAGGTTTTCGGATCAAGATCAGTAATAATTGAATTATATCCAGCAACTAGTTGCATATCAGACGCTGAATTGACCATATTGACAGCCTTTTGACCCATTGAACCATTGAAACCAGAAATAATAACTTTTATCATACGAAAGCTCCTATAAATCTAATTTTTTGAATAAAATATTTTTTTCTTCATCATTCAAAGAAACAATTGGCAAACGACAGCCACCAACTTCATAACCCAACTGGTTCAAAGCTGCCTTAACAGGCGATGGTGATGGATACATAAATAAAGCACTCATTTTAGGAGTTAATTGACGTTGAATCTTGCCAGCAATTTGATAATTTCCTTCATCAAGATCCTTATACATCTCTGTCATTTCGTTTCCATAAATATGAGAAGCTACAGAAACAACGCCATTAGCACCAATCACCTTAGCAAACAAAGCTTGAGCATCTTCACCACTGTAAACTGCAAAATCTTTATCGGTATGTTCAACAATGTATTCCAAATCTTCCAGGGTATTGCACTGCTTAACTCCAGAAATATTGCTATTTTGAGCTAATTTAACGACGGTTTCTTTTTCCATCAAGACGCCTGTTCGACCAGGAATGTTATAAATCATAATTGGTAAAGGTGAATTCTTGGCAACTGTTTCAAAATGGGCAATCATCCCTCGTTGATTAGGCTTGTTGTAATAAGGAACTACTACTAAAGCCATATCAATACCATCAATTTTTGACAATTTATTAATAAAATCAATCGTCTGTTCTGTATTATTACTGCCGGCACCCGCAACTATTGGAACTCGGTGATCTACAATCTTAACGAACTCTTGATATAAGTCTAATTTTTCTTTTTCAGTTAAAGTAGGAGTTTCACCAGTCGTTCCACCAATGACGAATCCTTGGCTTCCTGTAGCCAATAAATGCTCTGTCAATTTCTTTAGAGCTTTATAATCTACTTCTCCATTTTGTGCAAATGGCGTAATAATAGCCGTCATCAAATCAACATCGTTAAACATTTATTTCTCCTCCAAATTCATTCGATAATTTAAAAAGCCAACCATTGCTTTGACTCCTTGTTCAATCGCCTCTTCGTGAGGCAAAAAGTCAGCTGAATGTAAAGCACCAGGGCTTTCCACCCCTAGCCAAAACATTGTTCCGGGAATTTTATTCAACAAATATCCAAAATCTTCACCTGTCATAGCTGGAGCTGTCTCTTCAAAATCAACAGCTTTATTTTGTTGCATATATTCGATAAAACGTTTAGTCAAAACTGGATCGTTTTCAACTGGGTAATAACCGCCCTGATTGAAATTGATTTTGATTGAACAATTAAATGACTTCTCCAAGCCTTCAGCAATTTCGGAAATCCTTAAACGCAAGTATTCAATCATACTTTGCGTCAAACCTCGAATCGTTCCTTCTAAATGAACTTTACCAGCGATAACATTTCTAATTACACCGGCTTCAATTTTTCCAAAAGTAATTACTCCACAACGAGTTGGATCAATATTTCGTGAAATAATAGTTTGAACTTGCTCAATGAAATTAGCAGCAATAACAATCGAATCATTAGCTAGCTGTGGATATGCAGCGTGACCGCTTTTTCCTTTAATATCAACATTTACTTCCGTTGTCCCGGCAAACAAAGTACCGTTACGACAACCTATAACGCCAGTTTTTAATTGGGCATTATCGTGCAATCCATAAAATTCATCGACCTGGAAACGTTTAGAAAAAGCTCCCAAATCATAAGCTTTTCTACCGCCGCTTTGACTTTCTTCGGCTGGTTGAAAGAAGAATATCAAATTATCCTTTGGTTGATGCTCAGCATAATAACTTAGAATGCCTAAAGCCACGGTCATATGAATATCGTGTCCACAGGCATGCATCACACCCTTTGTTTGAGATGCATATTTTAAGCCGTTTGTTTCGTTAACAGGCAACGCATCCATATCACAGCGATAACCGATATTTCTCTTAGGATTGCTCCCTTTTATCAACACCAACAGAGCAGTTGGAAGTTCTGGTAGCTCTTTAATTTCCATATTGACTTGAGAAAATTTACTTATCACTTGTTTGAGGTAGTCATGCGTTTTGAATTCTTCTAATGAAAGTTCTGGAATCGTATGTAAATGACGTCTAATATCAATTAATTCAGTTTCACTTAAGACCATGATTATAACTTCCTTAAAGTACTCTCTATTTTTGTCTTATCAGTTGTTTTTTGATCTTTTTCTTTAAGAATCTTAGCAGGAACACCAGCAACGACGGTTCCACTGGCAACATCTTTGGTAACGACGGAACCAGCACCGATAACAGCATCATCGCCAACTTGAATTCCCTCTAGAACAACTGCATTGGCACCAACTACAACATTGTTGCCGATTCTAACTGGTTGAGCTGAAGCTGGTTCAACGACACCGGCTAAAACGGCATTAGCACCAATATGTGAATTTGTTCCAACGATTGCACGACCACCGAGAACAGCTCCCATATCAATCATTGAGTCATTTCCAATTTCAGCACCGATATTGATAACAGCACCCATCATGATAACTGCTCCATCACCAATTTCAACTTGATCTCTAATGATTGCACCTGGTTCAATTCGTGCATTGATGTTCTTGATATCAAGCATCGGTACGGCTGAATTTTGGGCTATTGTTTCAACATAATAATCGGTTAATTTATTTTGCTCTAAAATAGGATAGATTTTTTTAAAATCACCAATAATAATTGCTAAATCATTGCTTTTAAAAACATTTACTTCTGAAGGAAAACTTATTTTAGTAACATCCCCTTGTAAATAAACTTTGACTGGGGTCGTTTTTTTTGAATTTCCAATAAAATTAATAATTTCTTCTGCACTCATTTTTGACATCTAATTTTCCTCCAATTAATAATCACAATCTAAACTAATTAAATCTTGATAAGTTTCGCGCTTAACCACTAACTTGGACTGACCATTTTCAACAAAGACAACTGCGGGTCTAGGATTGCGATTATAATTCATCGCCATTGAATATCCGTAAGCCCCAGTATCTAAAATTGCTAAGATATCGCCAGGTTTTGTCTTTGGCAAAGCTTGCTTATCAATTAAGATATCACCAGACTCACAATATTTGCCAGCGATATGAGCAGTTTCTACATCTTTTTCATCCATCTTATTGGCAACGACTGCTTCATATTTAGCTTGATATAAGGCTGGACGAATATTATCTCCCATGCCGCCGTCGACTGAGACATATGGTAGATGCTGAGGAACATCTTTTCTAGAGCCTATCGTATAAAGCGTGTAGCCACTAGCACCAACAATCGAGCGTCCAGGTTCAATCCAAATCTCTGGAACATTTTCATCAGATTTTTTTAATTCAGCAGCAATTTTAGAAATAAACTCTGAAGCTGAAATTGGGTCGTCATCTTGGTTGTAGCTGATTCCAAAACCACCGCCTAAGTTAATAACTTGAGGCCAATAATTAAATTCTTCCTTTAATTGTTTAGCGATTTCCATCATCTTCTTGGCCAACATAATGAAGCCTTCAGTACCAAAAATCTGTGAACCAATATGAGCATGGATTCCTAATAAATTCATCTGCTTATTATTTAAAACCGCCTTAGCAGCTTGACTAGCTTGACCAGATTCAACATCAAAGCCGAATTTACTATCGGTCTGACCAGTTTGATCGTATTTATGCGTGTGAGCTGAAATACCAGGGGTCAAACGCAGCATCACATTTACGGACGCATTATTACTTTGTAAAACATCTGACAATAATTCTATTTCGTGAAAGTTATCTAGAATAATTACACCGATATGATTTTTCACAGCCATTTCCAACTCGGCATAGGACTTATTGTTACCATGAAAACTTATCTTATCGCTTGGAAAGCCTGCTTCAAGAGCGGTGAATAACTCGCCTCCAGAAACTACATCGATATGAGCATTTTCCTGTTTCATAACTTGGTAAATGGCTTTAACTGCGAAAGCCTTGCTAGCATAGCTGATTTGATAATTTAAATCATTTTCTTCAAAAGCAGCTTTAAATTTTCTTATTTGGCTACGAATCATTTCAATATCAAATACATAAAGCGGCGTACCATATTTTTTGGCTAAGTCAACGCTATCCACGCCGCCAATAATCAAATGTCCATTTTTGCTGGTCAATTCATTTCTTATCATCTCAACTACTCCTTTTTACCAAATAAAAAAGGATCTCTTTGCATATAACAAAGAGATCCACACGATATCTGCATCAATTTTGTCATAAGCTCAACGTGACTGACAGTTTAGCCACGACAGTCCGTATTCTTTTGTTAATACGTCCCAGCTCGCTAAATTCTGTAAAATTTAGTGCTTCGGCAATCTTCCCTTTCAAATAAGTTCTTAGCTCTTACAGAAGCTCCCTCATTTACTGATGTTGATTGCGACCTCTTTTATTGGTATTAAGATTATAACAACACTCATTATTCGTCAAGCCAAATTAGTAATATTCTCATATTTCTAATATTTTAATTTTTTTTCTTGTCATGACAGCAAAAAATGGTACACTCATCATTAAAATCTATTTAATTTTTAGAGGTGTATTTTATGAAGGTCATCAAGTTTGGGGGCAGTTCTCTTGCAACCGGTGAACAATTTGACAAGGTCATTAAGATTATTAATGAAGATTTTGAAAGAAAAGTTATCGTTACATCGGCTCCAGGTAAACGCTTCGCAGGTGATACAAAAGTTACCGATCTTTTGATCGACTATGCAAAAACAGTTATCGCCCACGAAGATTATACAAACTATATAAAAGAAATTATCTCAAGATATCATGAAATCAGTGACCACTTTCAACTTGACGATAAAGTTATTCAGAAATTAAAGAAAAAACTGACTGACCTAGCAAAAGCCAAATATTCAGATGAAGAACACCTAATGGCCACATTTAAAGCTCACGGGGAATTTTTAAATGCCATTTTACTAAGTGAAATTTTAAATAAAGAAGGAATCAAAGCTAAATTTGTTGACCCTAAAGATGCAGGTATTATCGTTCATGGTCAACCTAATGACGCCGATATTTCACCAGAAACATATTTAAATCTAGACAAACTGTCTCTTCCTAAAGATAGTCGTTTAGTCTTTCCAGGCTTTTTCTGTTACAACCAAAAAGGAGAAATTTATACTTTCTCAAGGGGCGGCTCAGATATCACTGGAGCAATGCTCAGCAAAGGATTGCATGCCGATATGTACGAAAACTTCACTGATGTCGATGCAATTTATGCAGCCAATAACCACGTAGTTAAAAATCCCCAGGCAATCAAAAAAATGTCTTATCGAGAAATGCGTGAATTATCATATGCCGGCTTTTCGGTTTTCCAAGACGAAGCCATTATCCCAGCTATTCAAGGTCAGGTACCTGTTAACGTTAAAAATACTAACAATCCTGCAGCTGATGGTACCTTGATCGTTCCGGAACAATTTTTATTCAACCCATCCAATCAAATTACCGGAATCGCTTGTTCAAAAAGATTTTCAGCTTTATACTTACATCGTTATTTGCTAAATAAGGAAGTGGGCTTTACTCTTAAACTACTGAAAATTTTTTATAAGTACGGCATTTCTTATGAACACATGCCATCTGGAATTGACGATTTGACTGTCATTTTTGACCGGTCTAAGCTTAACAAGACTACCATTGAGCATTTATGTCACGATGTCAAAGAAGTCTTACAACCCGATTATTTGGAATGGATTGATGATTATGCAATTATTATGGTGGTAGGCGAAAGTATCGCTCATAATGTTAATACTCTTGGTGAAATCATTGATTCCTTAACTCAAAATAATATTGCAATTCATATGATTAACCAAGGCGCTTCACGGATTTCAATCATGATTGGTGTTCAAGAAGCTGATGCAGATGATGCTGTCAGACAGATTTATAAAACTTTTTTTAATTAACTGAGGTGATCAAATTGGTAAAACTACTCAAGGTCCATGGTTCTGAAAATAAATTTTTTATCCTCGACCAAACTTTACTGGAAAAAGCTTTGAATGATGAAGAACTAAAAAGATTAGCAATCAACTTGTGCCAGGATGTCTTAGATGGTGCTGATGGTCTTTTGGTAATCGACACTAGTGAAAATTGCTTAGGCAAAATGCGAGTTATTAATGCTGACGGCAGTGAAGCTAAGATGTGTGGCAATGGATTGAGGACTGTCAGTCGTTATCTTTGCGAAAAATATCACTTGGAAGATTTCAAAGTTGAAACGATGTCGGCAGATTTAAGCGTGTCTAAAGCTGACGATTTTTATGAAAACGTTCCAGCCTTTAGCGTTGAAATTTCGCCAATTAGTTTCCAAAAAGATACATTACCATTCGCCTATAAAGATTTAGATCAAATGATTGATGAACACGTACCAGAATTTCTACCTGACCAAAGTTTTTCTGCCGTTGCTGTTCCTAATCCGCACTTGATTAGCTTCGTTCCTGAAGTTAGTCAATTAGAATTGGGTGATTTGGGACAAAGATTGAATCGGAAAAATCCTTATTTCCCAGAAGGTGTCAACGTCAGTTTTGCACAGATTTTGAACACCAATAAATTATTTGTACAAACTTACGAACGTGGCGTTGGTTTTACTAATGCTTGTGGCACCGGGATGTCAGCAACTAGTTTGATGTTTGCAATGCTTCACTCTGACCAATTTGACCCTGAAAAAGATATTGAGGTTTATAATCCTGGTGGAATGGTCAAAACTCATATTACTTTGGAAAGTCAGCCAGAAAACAGTCAAATCAGATTGATCGGTAACGCTACCTTTACTCACGAATTGGAAGTTCCTGAAGATGAACTTCATCAAAATAAATTACAAACGATTCAAGTAACCATTACTGGCGAAGAAGATAATTATCGACAATTTGTTAACAGTATCAATAATAAAAATTAGATATAAAAAAAAGACTTTCGAGAACTTAATCTCAAAAGTCTTTTTTATTTGATGCGCCTAGTAGGAGTCGAACCTACAACCTTCTGATTCGTAGTCAGACACTCTATCCAATTGCGCTATAGGCGCATAGCACTAATAAATCAACAAAAATAATTATAGCATACACTCTGTATATATGTATATGTTTTAATAAAAAATATTAAATATATTACAAAGATAATTCAATTTGATTCTCATTGTGGTTCTAAACTATAAAAAATATCCTTATTTGCTCAAAGGAAACTGCTTACGAATTACAATGTATTAAATTATACCGTATCTTTATTACTGTAACAACATCAAAAGACATATTAACTTATTTTATAGAAATAGTAACTCACCATATTTATTGGAAAAATAATTTCTTTGTTACTAAATAACTATCTTTGTTCTTCAAAATGAAGTTGTTGAGAATATTTATTTGAATTTTTGGACGTAAAAAAACCTCCATTATTCAGGACTTACCTGCCACAAAAGTGGGAATGGAGGGATTGACTTCTACAAATGAAACTCTATCATGCATTCTGTTTTTTATCAAATTTTTCATATACATTTTTTGATTTTATGGCCGTATATTATATATATTTTACATTAGTTGTATTTAAAAAGTTTTCTTTCTATCCTGTATAATAATATTATTCTTCGTTTCATCACTAATCATCACTAATAACTATAGCAACTTTAAAATAAACAGAGTTGATCCAAGCTTTTATTTGGAAAAACTAAACTATTAAATAAAAAATATTTAATTTATAAAATAATACTGATAATAATCAAATGATTACTGCACAAAAATCCATATGGTGAAAGACCAAAACTATATGGTAACTAAATAATATGTTTTAATAAAAGTTTGTGAAATTAAAGGTAATAAAAAAGACTGCCATATCATTGATATAACAGTCTTTTTATATGTTCAGAAATTAAAATGAACAATCATGAATTTATCAAAGCGGAGAGTAAGGGTCTCCACAAGAAATGCCCAACGGCTTACTGCAACAACTAGTATAGCGTACTTTTATTCTCGTGACAACACCAATGACAACAAAAGGCTATTTTTTGTTTGTTTCTTCCTATTATATTGTGTTTTTCATTTTTCTAAGTGAAATATCTTAATTTCATTCATTCTAACATTTAGACTTCAATCAATCCATTATCATCTTTAACAAATAGATAATAAGTAGTTCCAAAATAAAAAAAGCTCTCACCCAATATTGAGTGAGAGCTAATTGTTCTGAATCTTGATTATTATTTACTTTATGCATTAGTGTATACATTAATTCTATCTAGCCTTTAAAACCAGATCCAGAAGTGTACTCGAACGGAATGTATTCATCCGTAGCTATTCTAGCCATCGGAATGCCGTTAATAATCTTGAATCCATCAATTTTAAAAGATTTGGTAGTGCTGACAGACGCATTCTGTACACGCTTTCCTTTCTTATTGAAGACCGGTGCCGGTGAATCATCAATATATTTAACGATAATAAAATCCTTAAAAGTCGTCTTTGAAAGAGGAACAAAAATATCAGTAGCGATTTGGTAATGTGGTTCACTATTGATCATGACAATATCTGAACTCTTCCAAGTTGATCCCACATTATACGTTTCAGGTCGTTCAATACCTAATCTATCCACTGGACGTGTTTGTTCAGTTAATTTGATAACATTTTCTACTTTAGGCTTTTGGGGTTCAACTTTAGGTTGCGTGGTTGCTTCAGTTTTAGCTGGCTGCTTATCAAAGATGCCCCAGTCATAACTCATGTCTTGAGAGCCACCGCCCCAGCTTGATGTGTACTGCCAAGCGACAATGTTACCTCTTGCTCCACAATCGCTTGATCCATAGCTAGCTACCCAAGTCGGGTACTTATTAGCATCAAGAATACCTTGGTTGAACCAACTAGCCATACTATATTGGAATACATTTGTATAACCTTGTGTTTCAAGGTAATTAATGAAAGTATCAACATAACTAGCAACTTTTGAAGTATTTAATGATGGATCCTCAACATCTACGCAAAGTGGAGTATCTTTTCCATATCCTAAATTAGTAACCGATTGTTCAAAGAATTTTGCTTCATTGATTGCATCAGTAACACTAATCGCTAGAAAATAATGGTAAAATCCAACATTCATACCAGACTTGATAGCATTTCTTGTTTGATTTAATGCTTTAGGGTTTAGATAATTTGAACCATTAGCACTACCTTGAGTTGTTTTGATCAAAACACTTTGAACACCGGCACTAATAAAATTCTGAAAAAATGCTAAATCGTCTCTTTGATAACTTGATATATCAGCAAAATATTTAGTCATGTTAGTTCCTCCTCAGATTAGTAGAATTTGAATATGTTGGTGTTTGTACTTCTGTGGGAGTATTACTATCCGTATTACCTTTTGATGTGTCGGTAATCAAACCAAGAGAACCACCAATTAATAAAATGGTATTAACTATTCCCATAATTTGATTGATTTGTTCAGATGTAATTTCCCAACCAAACAAATGACCAATTTGCTGGCCAAATACTAAAATTAAAGAAATTAACGATACCCACCACGCCTTTGAATGAATATCTAATGTTAACTTATTTTTCATAGTTATCTTTTTCCTTTCTATTAAATAATGTTTTGATTTCTTCATTATCTCGAGTCAATTTCAATTCATGCTCTTCTAGCTTTTTATCAAGTTTTTCGAAATGATCTTTAAATTCTCTATGTTCTTCTTTTGAAGAGTTTTTAAAGTCTTGAACCGTATTTGCTAAATTATTAATCGAATCTTGAAGGGGCCTAGTTATGAAATGATTGACTAGCCAAATAAACCACCCACCAAATCCAGTTATTAAAAGGAATATACTTCCAAGTTCTGAAAGTGAGTAGCCCAGGAATGCATGTGGTGGCATAGTTCGCCTTCTTTCTTTTATATCAAAAAAAGAGCAGCCATTAGGCTGCTCCCTTCTTATAATCTTCACCAGTGATTTCCTTGTATTGATCAGCATCAATATTTCCTATCCCAACAAAATCAGCTACATCTTTATTTCGATATCCACCAATTGAATACATAAATTTAATAAAATCAAACATTATTTAGTACCTCCGTCATCTGTATTTGAACTTGACTGTGCAGTAGCTAACAAAGGAGCAACTAATTTCCCAAATTGTGCTAATCCTGCAACAGCGTTATCTGCTTTTTTATCCGCACCTTGTGCTGCTGCCAAAGCAGTGCCTACATTTTTTCCTAATAATGCATCAGCCTGTGTTTTTTCTTCATCTGGTGTCATACCGGTTGAAATATGAACTAAAGTATTATCTGTTTCTCTGACCGTCCAAAGTTCTTTATTCTCAATAGAAAAGGCTGGATCACTTTCAATTAGTAACCAGCCTTTAATTTTGGATTGAGTTTCCGCAGCAGAATCATTCGTATTATTGATACCAATAATATTTCTATTAGTATCTAGTTTAATTGATATTTTCATTTTTACCTCCTCTAGTTTTTGTAAGGCGTTATTTTTGTGACCAAAAATGTGTAATTAACCTTTCCATATGAAGAATCGTTTAAATTATTAAAACTGCTTTGTGACGTTTTAACAGCAATATTAACGGTAATCGCATTTTTTAATATTTTTATAGTATTAGCTGAATATCCCAAAAATTGAAGATACCCAGGAGTTTGATAAATAGGATTTTTAACTGCTAAAACTGTTGGTGTTAATTTATCAAATCCATTAAACTCAAAATTTTCTATTAATTTTGCTTTAGGTACTTTAATACTAGTTGGCACTCCAATATCTGTAAGATTATAAGAAACTTCTTTTCTATCCTTATCTACAATATTTGTATGAAGTAAAGGATCAAATGTTATTTCTAACCCATCCATAACATTATCAAAGAATTCATTGGCTCCACTTAATGCAATTTCGCCACTTGCAGATCCACTAAACAAATTAACCGATGGAGGCAATTGAGCTATCGGATCTTGAATCGAATAGTTATTAATATAATCCAATACAAAAGTATAGAAAGCTCCATTAGTTTTAACGGTACCAGTATCATCTTTAGTACCAGTATCATCTTTAGTACCAGCGTCTAAATCATGTCCTTCCGTTGGCAAAACAGTCAGTGTTTTATCTTGATTAAAAGTAAATGAAATTGTTGGTGAAACATGGTCTACTATATTATCTAATCCTTCCCCAACACCATTCAAAGTTATGGTCACCTTCTTAGCAGTAGGAAGCTTATCTCTACTGATAGAGAAAGGTATAGGACTGGTCGTTGTATAGTAATCATTCTTTTTAACATTTTTAGGGTCGAAATTTAATGGAACTATATCAGCATCAGCCTTGACACCATCAGTAACTTTAATTCGTTGCATGTGACCCCAAAATTGTAATCCATCACCGACCTGGTTCAGATTCAATCCGACATCATTCATGAAAGTAATATTAGTTGCTTCAGTAGTTGAAGTGGTACCTGACCATTCTAATCTACGACTTGTTATTGAGCCATCATCTAATGAACCAGGAATAATATTAACTCCGTCTGAAGTATCTGTACCATCATCAGGGGTTATATCTCCACCTGAAAAACTAGAACCACCAGCAACGATATCTCTTAAATCTAAAAGATTATCATCCCCAGTGGGTTTTACGGTTTTAGCATTACCATCTTTATCTTTAACCTTTGCACCCATAACAGCCTGTGCAACAAGACCGGCGACTTCGGTTAATTTATTTGTTGCCATTTATATCCCTCCTCTTAATTAGTTGAAGCTGCAGCATCAGAATCGAGTGCAGCAGTCATAGTTTCGATTTTTTTCAAAATGTCTGGATCCTCAATCTTATCCGAGGTATCAATTTTATCGATTTGTTTTTGAATAACACTTTGAGCAGAGTCTGCTGCTAGAAAGGCATTGGTTCCATCAATTTTGCTATCTTTTGGATCAAGTGGTGCAGTCGAATATTCACCTTGAGCATTTTTATATTTGATACCAATTGGCATCTTAGTTACCAATACTGCAACTTTCTCTAAATCATTATTTGCCGCCATTTGAATCATCTCCACTATCAGAATCTAATGCTTTACTCATAGCATCAATTTTTTCTTCAATTTTAGGATCTAAAATCACATCATTCATATTCAAAACAATATCCCCCGTATTAATCCCAAGTTGAACATCTGAATAGAGTCCATCATGAGTTACTATATTTGAACCTTTGATTTGCTCAGTTAATCCATCCATTCGAGTCTGAGCATCATCAACAGATTTATTCAAAGTAACAATTTTCTCCTTGTTCTCTGCTACATAGCCGTCAATTTTATCGTTGCCGGTTTTTAAATTTTCATCTAACTCATCAGAAATTTCTTGCATCTTTTGACGAACCGATGCCAAATTATCCGCAATGATTGCAGCATATGAATTAAGAAGGTAATTTAATTGATGATCGGCTGAAAGTTGCATTTCTTTGATATGGAACAAAGCTCTTTGATATTCAGACACATAAAAAG
This sequence comes from Companilactobacillus halodurans, assembly GCF_009600995.1. Classification (NCBI taxonomy): domain Bacteria; kingdom Bacillati; phylum Bacillota; class Bacilli; order Lactobacillales; family Lactobacillaceae; genus Companilactobacillus; species Companilactobacillus halodurans. Next base: position 74,861 of record NZ_VDFO01000001.1, read on the forward strand.
CCATTGCCCGTGGATAAGCCACATCGTTAGCAATGACATTTAGTGAGAAATCTAAAGTCGTGTAAATCTTAGTTCTGTCTGGAGATTCAATTACAAAGTGACAATTCTTATAATATCCAGGTGTTTGAGCCACTTCAGCCGGTGGTGACCAAATGATTTGACCAAGTTTAGCTTGAACACGATTGAATCCCTCATCATCATATATTTCAGCTCCAGCATGGTCATTACCTTCAAATCGAATCAAACAATTTGTCATGTCCACAGGGCCGTTTTTAGTCAAAAATAGTATTGGTGATTTAAGCATCCCTGATTGGCCTTGACGGATACTGATTTCTTGAAAGATTCGTTTATTGGTTAGTGTATCAACCACACCTTGAGGCAGATTATGAATATGTTCATCGTCTGTATCTTCGTGTGGAAGATAGAATGTCTTAGAACCATCTAGGTAGAAAATCATTGGTTGTTCTAGTGGAATGTCAGTTTTTAGAGTACTGTATTGACTTCCAACAGGAATATGTAATTCAGGGATATTGGCTTCCTGATTAGTTGGATCCGTATTAGCTGTATCTGCCATCTAATCTTTCTCCTTTTCTAAATTTTGTTTAAGTGAATCAATCTTATCCTCGATATTTGCATCTTGAATTTCATCGTTAATATCTACTTGTTTATCTCCTGTGTATGAAGGTGGAAATACACTATTAAGACTGCTGCTATCTGGCTTGTATTCAACAGCATTGTTCAGGTTGTTGATTTGTTGTTGAAGATACTTCAATTTCCCATCTACTTCAGACTTAGAATAATATCTTTCATCGATTAATTTAGAAATTGACTGAGTTAATTCAGATAATTGTTCATCAGTTAATTGTTTGAAAAATTTAATAATTGAATTTTCGTTATCGGATTGAATTGCCTGATTCTTTAGCAATAAATTAATTGCCTTTTCGACTGTCTCAATGTTGTAGCTGTTTGAATGAAACATCGAAGGCCCTACTAATTCTTGAGTTAGTCGGTCTAAATGAACTTGATTGCCGTCAAATCCGGTAATGTTTTGTAGATTTGGAAATTTCAATACTTGCTTCAAATCAATCAATTTGTAATGCTTTACTACTGTTCTACCAGCTTGATCATTACCAATAACTTCAGTAATTTGATTATTAGCCTGATCGATGTAAGTAGTGCCAGTCTTAGATGTTGGCGTTATTTGATTGTTAGGCAGTCTACCATACTCAATCAATTGGACATCCTGATGTAAGTCTGGAGAATAAAATTGACTTGTTCCATCATATCCTTGCATTAACTCCCCTCCTGACTTTCTAATTTTCTTATTTTTGCTGATAATTTTTGAACTTCTTTAGTAAGAAGCTTATTATTTCTGTTTGATAATCGTATCTTGTCCGACATGTCATAATTGATATTGGTTCTGGACACTGTTGAATTATCCAGAGTCAATGTCATAGGTGAATCGTTTGTTAAAGGATTACCGCTCACACCATTCAAAGTAATCATTGTTTGAATTCCTAAAGGCTCTGCATTCAAATAGCTTGTGTCACCTAATTTCAACGTATCATCTTGAAAACTCACGTTGATTGTTAGTTCAACAATTGGCTCCGTCTGCATAACTGAATCAGCATATTTTTTCATCGCAGCTGCATCTTTAATTTGGTCATTAGTAATATCTTCACCGATTATCAAACCGTGTTTAGCACTAGATTTAGCGTTGTAGTAAAAAAACGGCTCGAAGTAGTATTTAACTTCGTCTGTTTCTGTCTTAGCTGTGTCATCCGTTGCAGTTTCTACTGCAGTCGGTTCAACATCAGTATCACCATCGAAATTGATATCATCGGCACATACCCATTCATTTGTAGCAACCTGGTACCAAGTTTTCCCACCGTATCCATCTGATACAGTTCCATTGATTTTCCACTGTGTACCATTGTCCAAAACTCTACCAGTAATCTCATGTTGTCCGGAATATGGGGAATCATATATCTTAGCTGAGGTTGGTGCTGTGGTAGTTTCATCATCCCCACTGCCAGTTGTTATGTCAGCGGCTTTGATAGTACCTTGCCCCCAAGTTTGCTCAACAACATGGCTTTCTGGTTTGATATCGTCAGACTTATTAAAAGGCATATATTTCGAATTGATCCATGCATTAATTCCAACCCGATACCAAATTACGCCATCAATAGAAACCTGTTCATCAACTGCCCATTTAGAGCCGTTTGGCAGTTTTTGACCTGTTAAAGAGCTATTTCCAACTGGTGAACTATAAACGGGAGCACCGCCATCTTCCATCGTTGAGATAGTCCCTCTGGCGTTACCGGTTGAGGTAGCTGCTGAAGTACTTCCACCACCGCTAGTAGTACCCGTGGAATCAGATGAGGCACCACCATCAGCGGTAGTGTTATGTTCATCATCAACCGTAGCACCGTAAAGCATGGCACCATTAACAATTGAAGTAGAATCAACAGATAATTCGATGTCATTCGTGTTATGCGACCAAATATATTGTTTATTATTAATATTCTTATAACTATTGCTATCAAAAATCATGACTGTTTTACCGTCCGGATACCACTTGGCACCATAAGAATCGACAGCCTTCTGAACTGCATCAAGTCCGGAACAATTACCCCAATCGGTGATATCAACATTGTTGAAGTTACCATTGATTTGATAGGTAAAACCGTTTGTATTGTACTGACTACCAAAGATAAAACTCAGCATTGAATCAATAGAATAGCTTTGACTTCCCTTATTGACCTTGAATTGTCTGAAATTCTGAATATTGAAGATCTCATGTGTGGCAGTGACATCTTTAGTAACAAGGTCATCAATGTATTTAGGTACACTCTGCTTGATTTGATAGCGTTGGCCATCAAATACGATATACGTATCATTTTCCAACATATCGAAAGACACGCCGTCATGATCATTAAGATAGGCAGTGAAAGACACTTGAAAACTAGAACTCACTTGCCAATCGACTTGAAAAGAATCTTCATTTAGACACGTCAACCATTCTTCTTTCTGGCCATCAAATGATTGAATGTAAATTTTGTGTCCGTTAAAAGCCATTAGAAATAAATGAAGTAAAACTCAAAAGAGATATCTGAATTTGATAGGCCAGAAATTTCAAACTCGTTATCGCCTTTTGCAAGTGAAATTGTTCCATGATTGCTGTTAATCCCATCGGGTTGGCCATTAATATATGGATTAACACCATTAAGAATCAATTCATCATTTGTACTTAAAACTCGATTATAGGTAAATACTTCTCCTGTAGTCTTATTGGTAAGGGTTGGCGAACCAACGCCTGTAATGTGAATTTTTAGTACGTGATCTTGCCCTAATGGGTCAATTATCACAGAACTAGGATTATAAATAGAAAACTTCTTTTCTTTGGACTCGAAGGAAATATCTTTATTAGGTATTCCCATGCCAAATGAAAAGAAGTTTTTATTTTTAAATATTTCTAGTGACGTTCCAACACTCTCACGCATTCCAGTGTAATTATTAAATGTAATAATCAAGCTGGCTTGATGTTCATTGAAATACGTTGGAGCAAATACTTTAGTTTTAACCCGATATTTGAAAGTCGGTTCGTTTCCGAATACAATCCAAAAGCCACTGCGAGTCATAAAGAAATTATGCAATTCAGAATATAACATTCTGAATTCTGTTTCATTTTCTCCATCTACCATCCAGGTAGAATTGATATCTCTACTATCAAAATTAGATGATGTTAAATGTTGACCATCTCTAGTATTAATTTTCTGGAAGTTATCAATAGGATTTGCTTGAGCAACATCCCAATCATAGCAATGAACCCCAAACAAATCTTGAACGTCATAATATGATTTCCAATTGACACCGTCACTACTAATGGCCACTTCAATTGGATCTTCAGGTAAAGATGATAGACTATCTCGCCCATGGCTGAATCCGTATGCATGTGGCTTTGGATTAGTCAATTCATCCTTAAATACTTGATTTGTCATTATTGTCTCATCCCTCTCTGATAAGCATAAATATCAGTGTCACGTCTGTTTTGTCGATTTAAGTTGCTTGAAGTTCTTGCAATATTGACTTCTGGTTGGAAGTCCTTTCCATTGATTGAACCAAGCAAATTGATAACACTATCCAGCTTTCTACCAATGTCTGAAGAAATATTACTTGTTATGTTTGATGACATTCTAAATTCTGGATGGAAGTCTGCCATTCTACCAATCAAATCGCCAAGAAGTGGAATGGCGGAAGGTTTAGATGGATTAATAGCAAACTCATCACCATCTTCACCGATAATGGCACTTGTAGCATTAAATACATGACCACCGTTGGCCATTAATCTTGGACCACTAGGTCCTGAAGCTTGCCCACGCCATTCGCCATATTTTCCGTTATATCCCATACCCATATCGCTGCGCCAAGTTGCATCATTAAATAACGCAATCAATTGATCAAAGGCACTGTGAATATTGGTATGTCCTGGCATTGCATAATGCATAAATGTTGGCTCAATATATTGCAAAATACCAGTAGATGGGTGTCCGGCCTTGGCATTACTATCCCAATTATTTGTGATATTAGGATCACCACCGGACTCATTAGCAATAATTCTTTCAATCATATCGACATTAAAATCAGTAATTGATTGATGCATATAAGCAGCAGCAGCTTTAATCATTGGACCATATGCAGTGGCTGGCATTTTACCAGAAACTGTGACTGATTGAAGTTGTTTCTTAAAACTTTCAGCCAAGCTCTTAACCCTATCGGCGACAGCTTTAACAATTCCATGACCAGTAGCAGGTCCCATTTTGCTTGAAAATTCTTCTTTAGCAAATTTACCATTTGTGACTGATTCGAATGCCTTAGATAAATTCCCAACAGGGTCTTTAATAAAGTCCTTAGCAAATTTAATACCTTTTTCGATATCTCCACCAATTTCTTTCATCTTAGAAGATACCCAAGAGCCTACGCCACTAGCCGCATCAGATATTCCGCTTTTGGCCATATCAAAGAAGTTAGATAAACTATCTCCAATACCATTTTCGTAGTGAGGAATTAAACCAGTTTCGACATATGGTCTTGCTGCTTGAGCAGGTAAAACTGATGAACCTTGTGGCAATGGCAATACAACATTTCTTTGTTGAGGCGAGAACATATGTCCATTTGGTAATTTAACAATTTCACGATAAACACTTGAGTGAGCATCATTAATCTTTGCTAATCCACCTCTATGGTAATTAGATCCAGTTTCAAGAGTCTTGATTTTTCCTAAGCTCTTTCCACCGAACATCTTGATAACACCGTTGATAGCTCCAATACCTGAATTAACGATTCCAATGATTCCATTCCAGGCATTTTTAGCAATATCCTTTAATCCATCAAAAATATTTTTGAATGTGTCAGATATTCCTTTCCAGACTGAGTGCCAAGCTGATTTGAAGTTAGAACTAAAGTCAGACCACCATGATTTCATACCACTTGAAAAATTGCTATACCATTTAGATAATCCACTAAACTTTTTGCTAAAGTAAGAACCTACGCCAGACCAAATTGAGTTCCAAGATTTTGAAAATCCAGAGCTAAATCCTGACCACCAGTCGTTCATGCCAGAACTCCAAGAACCTGCATTCTTTTGAGCTTCATTGAATTTCTCTTTTAAATCCTTAGCCCATTTAGACTTTTTGACTGACTTAGACATGTTAGACATCTGTTTGCCAACATCATCTGATGATTTCTGAATAGACTTAGACATGTCTGACATAGTATTAGACATATCCTTGGAGAATTTCTTCATATCTATAGCTTTAGAAATTTTCTTCCAAGATTTTTGCCAGTTTTTAGCTATTGGATTAAAGATTTTACCGAGCCATTTTGTTAACCCATTCCAATCTTTCTTAATTGATTTAACCAATGAAGAAATCGATTTTTTAATTGGCTTAACAAGTGGTTTAGTTATCTTTACACCAATACCGACAGGAAAAGCTAACGCATAAAGCGCTAACTTGCCAAAGCCTTTCATTCCTTTAACGATGCCTTTAGAGATGCCACCGCCAATTTTTCCAGCTTTTTTATTAAAGGATTTGAAGCCCTTTTGAACATTCTTTATTGCATTAGATGCCCACTTTCGGAAATCTTTACCGACTTTGGTATCCTTTAAAATAAAGGCACCAATACCTAAAAACGGGTTGGCCAAAGTAAGAAGTATTTCTTTTTTATGCTTACCCATCCAAGTAGCGATACCCTTTGTCCAATTAACAACAGCATCGCCAGCTTTTCTTGAATAATAGCCAGCCTTCTGGATAATTCCCTTTGGTGGTTTTGCACCACGGCCTTTTTTATTCCATCCGTCAGTGAAGTTTTTAGCAGCTTTACCACCGAGCTTTCCAAGCATACGACCTAATGTAGCACCGATAGCTTCACCAGCTGGACCACCAAGCATGAAACCTATTCCACCACCGATTGCTCCACCGGCAGCTTTACCAAATCCTTCAAATTTTTTCTCTGGATTCTTGGCTTTTAATGCACCGACTACATCCATAGTAGCAACACCAGCAACAGCGGCAGTCGTTACCCCTGTACCAATCTTTGCGCCTTTTGTCATATTACCGGCACTAACTTTTGAGAATTTACCGCCTTGAGTCACTTTACCTAATAAATCTTTTAGTCCTAATAACTGTTTCTTTGTTGCTGCAATTCCTTCAGTACCGAATCTGAATACTTTCTTTTCATTTTTACCTGAACCAACAACTTTTGTAAGAAGTCCGCCACCTTTTGACTGCATACCTGCCAATTTTAGTAGTGGATCAAATGCACCCTTGGCCATCTTGAATGTTTTCATTGCTACCAGATAACCGGCAATAGCCTTGATGACCGTTTTGTGTTTTGCAATACCCTTCAAGGCATCAGCAACTGCATGTAATGGATCACTTGCATCTTTTGAGCTGTCTTTCATCAGTCCCAAACTACTACCAATAGTGGTAATGATGGAGCCGACATCTTTCCAGATAGCATTGAGAAATACTTTTAGGATTTCATTTAGACTACCGCCAACTGTCTTCAAGTCTTTAGCATGGGCAGTTATGTATCCAAAAAATACTTTGAATCCTTTATTGACCGAATCAATACCTCTATTTAAATTGGCAGCAAAGTCCTTTTGTCCACCTGTACCACCTGAGAGAGCACTCATAGCATCAGACATCCCATTAGAGATAGTTTTACCTAAGTCGCTAAATTTGTCCTTAGTGCGTTTATCTGCTACCCAATCAGATACAGTCTTGTAAATTGGGTTTTGAGCATTGAGAAATGGTTCAGTGAACGCTGATAACAAAACAGGAACTTGACTTTGGATAGTACGTTTCATTCCGGCTATTGTGGCACCAAAATTCTTAGTAGCCTTGCCGTACTTGGTTGCAGTATCTTCCAATACCTTATCCATGGTATCTGATGAAACCTTACCGGCTGAGATCATGTCGTTCAGCTGTTTCATCGTTAGATTCTTGTTACCAGTCATCTTCTGCTCGGTCTTGAGCAGTTCAATTCTCAACTTAGGAAAGACATTGACGAACGACATCATATCTTGAGCGGATACTTTCCCATTGGCAACCATTTGTCCCCACTGAGTTCCGAAGTTCTCAACTTCATCATCAGTTTTACCGAATGCATCCTGTAGTGTTAATACTGAAGTTGTTAATTTCTTAGTAGTTTCAGCACTATCATTGACTGAATAGAACTTTTGATTTAACTGGTCAACCATATGAGTAGAGTTATTAGCAGCTATAGCCATCTTGTTGGTCATATCTACCATTTTTTGACCATCTTTGGCGCTACCGGTTAAAGTCTTCCAAGTGGCATTCATGGTTTGCTGTGCATTGGCGTATTCCATAGCTGCTGAAGTTGCTGACTTCAAACCGCCAGCAATGGACATAAGTCCCGTGGTCATTATAGATCCAACAAAACTACCTGCCAGAATTGATTTAAATTGGCTTGTTTTCTCTTTAGCCTTATCAATATGATTGCTGAAGTTAACTAGTGCACTATTACCACCATTAACATCAGCATCGACTTTGGTATTAAGATGCTTAGGAATCTTCTCAGTTTCACGAAGGAAATCCTCAATATCGTGCGTATCAGCTATCGCATCGAGCTTTGTACGGGCTTCTTTAGGTACCTTTTGATAGTACTGCTCAAAAGTAGTAAATCCTTCACGCTCAGCAATTGCCCTTAATTTGGATTGTTGGGTACGTGGCAGACTATTCAAGTCGTTCTTAAATGCCTGGAATCCACCTTTTTCAACGTTAGCTTTTAATTGAGTGTACTTATCTTGGGGAACAGTCTTCATGTAACCTTCAAACGTATCAAAACCGTTCTTTTCAGCCATCGCCTTTAGAGTTGTTCGAACATCTTTAGGCAATCCTTGAAGTTTTTGTCCAAACGAAGTAATGCCTTGGTCTTCAGGAGTGGCGCCAAGTTTTACTTTCTTATCCTTGATACCGTCAATAGCCTCTTTGACCTTGTTAGCTATTGAGGTTAATTGATCAGTACCTTTGAAATTAATAATCTTATTAACAACTATGTCATACATCTATTCTCGCCCCCTTTGCATAACCAATTCGTAGAATGCCTTTGCGTCCATCTGCTTTCTTTCGGAATCGTCGGATTCTTTACCAAACTTCTCCGCATAATCTTTAATCTGACTCAATACCGTATCTATTTGCTGACTTTGACCTTGAATATCGTCAATTAGACCAACTGGCCGAACCATTGAATTGGATACACGCTGATTAGTTAAATTGTCGTATTGAGCTAGTAAAGCACCTCTACATAGGTCATCAAATTCATTAGGAGTGAGCTTCCAAAAATCATCAATGTTGGTAATTCCGATTATTCTTCTAGCCCTGGTAATTTGCTCATCTAAGTCAAACTCATTTACTTCTTCATGACTTTCATTCTGTTCTCTGCGTTCTTCATCTGTTCTTCTGCTTGATTGATTTGAATTTGAGTCGTTTCTTCGTCTTCTGGCTTGAGTGAGTCGATTTCTAAGGTCGCCTTCATACTGTCGATCACATGATTCCCGTATTTCTTGTAGGCTTCTACCTTTGATTTTAAAAAACCTGATGTGGCAAGGCCCTTAAGGATTTCATCCGTTGTTTTACGAATATCGTCAAAAGCACCTTCATTGTCCAATTGATCAACAATTGCATCTTCTCCAAGGTCACCACCAGCCGCTGCTTTAAAGAAGTCAATGATTGTATCAGGATCATCAATAAAGAGTCCATCTAGAAAATCATAAAAATTAGTAGTTCGCTTATCTTTATCAGCACCAGCAATATTCTTGTAAAGTCTGTAATTATACGATGGTTCGACATCTTTATTTTTGATTTTTAGAGTTAGCATTTTTAAATCTCCTAAAATGAATTTGATTCCAACCACCACCACTCAAGAAAGTGAGAATGCTTTTAAGTTAGCTAGTCAGCTGAGACATTTGCCCCGTCACTTGTGGCGTCTGCTTTCACGTCTGCTGGCTTGTCTGGAGCCTTTTCAACTGTAAAGCCTGGAACGTCTACCTTTTCTGATTCAAGTCCGGTTGTTGCATCCTTGAAAGAAATTTTATAATCACCATCTGCAACAGTTGTGCCACCGGTTAGGCCAGTGATTACAGTAGATAAATCACCTTTAGTTCCTTCAACAACTTTTTTGCCAGTCTTGTCGTAAATAATTTCTATTTGATTAGTTCTGTCTGCCATATTTGAATACTTCCTTTAATTATTTTTTAGCTAGATGAAACATCTGCACCTGTCCCGGTTGCCTCAGATTGAACATTTTGCGGTTCTTCTGGAGCTTTTTCACTGCCAGTATCATCGTCAACAGGCTTGTAAGCTGGTCCCATCACATCTTCACCGGTAGTTGTGTCTTGAACCTCAATAGTGTCATCGTCAACAGTGTTATCAACGAAGTCACCATTATCATCAACACCCAAATCAGTACCATGTGAGAAGTTATAGAACTTGGCTAGGTCATCCAAAATACCATCATCAAGATCTTCTTCATCAAGCTCGAATGCATTTTCATCTGAATTGATTGCACGTTCCATACCATTGACTTCGAATTGGAGATTGGATGTCATTGTTCCACCCAATGCTTCTGTGTTAGGAAGGTTGGGAACAAAACTTTGTGAGAATTGTGCTTGAATCTTACGATGCGGCTTAGTACCGTGCATTGTGTTTAGATCCATTCTCCATAGACCAATTAATTCACCCTTTTCCCAGGCTGCATATAAGTCCCAATACAAATCTTTCTTGTTCTTTTCCGGAGCAGAAAAGATTACATCTACAGTACGTTGTTGGTTGATTGAGCCGACACCTTTAATATTGGCCCTCTTAGTTGCTGTAGATTGTAATGTACGTGTATTAGTTCCTGATGTGGCACCCTGGAGTCCTAAAATATGAATCTTATTTGTTAGTGGTTCGTGCTTGATACGTTTGTAAAGATAAATAATGTTATCGGCATCACGGCCACGAACTTCAGCTTTAAACTTGTTGGATACTGCTGTATCTACCATTTCAATTCCTCTTTTCTAATAATTTACATAAAAAAAGACACCCATTTTATAAATGAATGTCTAAATAATTAATTTTTCTGTAATGTGATAATCAAATGTAATTGTTACATGTCTCAGCGATTTAGAAGTTGAATTATCAATTGTTTCTGATGATTGATTAAACGCATAAGATTGGCAATTGTAATTGGACAATCTCAAATACTTGAGATACTCACGGATACTAAATAATGTATCCATCATCAAGCCATGATCGTTATCAACATCATCAAAGTAGTCAACATAAAGCGTATATGTAGAACGCTGTTCATTCTTAGCACGCTCTGCATCAATATTTTGACCACTTGAAACAATAATTTGAGGATATTCATTACTGTCAACTGCATCTAAATCTAATATATGTATATCCGTAATAATCTCTAACGTTCTGATTGCTGATTGCAACATGTCATGTTGTGGTGAAATCAATTAATCACCTACTTTATCGATTTTTTAATAATCTCATCTGAGTACTTATCTACATCTAAATTCATCCCTGAATCATGCATAACGTGATGGGCAGGGTAATTTTTATTCTTCAAACCATATTCGAAGGCCTGGATATACTCATATCCTTCTTTAGATTCAGCATTAGCATAGATATCCGACTTCATACCGTCTTTGCTTGGATGCTTGACCACTGACTTCCACAAATTACCATGTCCTACATAGCCAGATTTTGAATGATATTGGCGCTCTTTGATTAACTTTTGAGCACCGTCAACTTCATCATTAGCAATCCTATCAACGGCCTTAGGCACATTGACTTTGAGTCGCGCTTTATCTTTAAGTACCATCTCTGCCAAATCAGAATTGCCAGATTGTTTTAGTGATCTAGCCATAGCAATTAGTGGATCGCTAAAATTATCCTTAGCTTGAACTCTGACTACCGGTACATGCTCATTATTCCAAGCCATTAGCTTTTCACCTCGGTATCACCACAATAAATGTCAGTTTTAAAATGATGTTTTCTAATTTGTGCAATTTGTAAAACATGTGAATTATTTTCTTGATAATCCTCAATAAAAGCTATCTTATCAGCGTTATAAATACCTTCTAATCTGATTACATATGAATGGTTGTATTGCCTTCCAATAGCATTATTTTGAGACTGTGAGCCATTCAATTCAGTAACTCTTGCACCTCTTACAATTTGTTCATTATAAACTACTCGATGATCTAGGATATCGGTATTCCTTTTATTTGATTTAGTCAATAAAACTACATCTCTTATAATCAATCGAACGTCACTATCCTCCCACGGTTATCACTACCCTTTAGATTGTCTAAATATCTGTTTAATTGAGGATAGAACTGTTCAATATCATTGCTGTTATAAGAATAAGATAGACCTTCTTCACTAGAAGATTTCGTACCTTCTGAACCAGCTTTAGTGAACTTAGCCTCGGCCATTTGAGTAATGATACCTTTCAAAACGTCTGGCAGAGTATCTCGTCCAATATACAATTCAACTTCTTGCATAGCTTGATTGATATATATTTTAAAGATATCGTCCATTTCATCATTCTTGATATGCTTTAAAGTTTTGAAATCTTTAAGGATTGAATCTTCAATTTTAACTTCATCAGCCATTAAATCACCCCCTACTCAGCTGAAATAATGGCACCATCTGTAGTAGCTACCGACTTCACGTTAGTTGGTTTATCCGGACTAGTTTTATCGCCATCCGAACTTGATGGCGGATCTATTTTGACTTCGTAGATCCAGATAATAGAACTTGTGCTTGGAACAATTCATCAGGACTAGCAAGAGTTGGCAATGATGTAGCAGCTGCCTTTGTCCATGTACCCACAGGATCATGTCCTTCTTCATACATTGTGGCAAAGATATTCCCAACCATCATGTCGTTACTGTTTCCTGACATAAGACGGCTTTCTTCAGGAGTTGGTCCATAAAGTGTTTCACCCAAAGTATTATCATCAAACATGACAAATTTGTCTTCTGGGAAGAATCGTTCTTTAGTATATGATCCTGTTGCGCTTTGTGCACGGTACTTTCTGTCATAAGTAACGATAACAGGTAATCCGAGGCTTTGCATAATTTGATTTAATGATCCATCAGATGGAATTACACCCAAACTCTTAAATAGTGCTTTGATTGAGCTGTTTTCTTCCAAAGCTTGGAGAACTTTTCTTGATGTCAAAGCTCTAGTTGGCACGATATCCAAAGTATTAACCCAAGCTTTAATATCTGAAATTGGATCACTTGATGGGTCATCCCATGACTTAGTAACAGTTACTTGATGTTCCTTAGGTAAGTCGTAATCAATCTTCCAGCTAGAATCAGCATCATCAGGTAAAACAACACCGTTGGCAAGTAATTGCATACGCATTAATTCAACACGAGCTTGCACACCTTCTACCATATGGTCGGTGTCGTTGTAAACCAATTGAGTTAAGTATTGTTGTTCTTGTGGGTTTCTTGGATTTCTAAGTGCTACCAAATCTTTTTCTTTAAGTTGAATCTTACGTTTGATATAGCCTAGTTCTGCATAACGTCTATCAGCTTCACGGCTTCCAATTTGTGCTTCACTATCGAATGATGACATTGGAGCTATTACAGGTGTTGTATATCTATCTTCAAGAATTTCAACATCTAGACTTAATACTTTTCTTGATGGAAATAGTGAATCGCCTAAATATGCAGGATATTGACGATTATTAACGTATGAAAGCACATCTCTTTGATTGAATAAATCTAAAATTTCTGGCATTAAATTAAGCCTCCTCTAAATTTGAAAATGTAATTCGTTTTAGCGCCGCCACTGCTTCGGCAGTTGGTGCAACTGGCAAACGTTTGGCATTAATGAAGCCATCAACGATCCCTGAAACTAATTCAGGTCCATGTGACACATCTACCTCGTTTAAAGTAACTGCGTGAGCTTTCGCATCGTTAGATGGAACAATTGAGCCAGCAGGTAGTACACCATTAACCACTCCTGGAGTAGTAGCATCTACCTTAGTGGAAAATGCTACATACTTCTCACTATCTAAAAAATTGAGTTCATCTACATGAACATTTTTTTCATAAAACATAGTTTATCCTCCTATTTTCTTAATTTTGACCAAGGATTATTGTTCAATCCTTGACCTTGCTTATTTGCCATTTCAGCAAATTTGGAGCCAATATCTTCAGTATGTTCACTACCACCAGTTTGAGGTGTCTTTCCACCCTTAGTAGCTTCGAGAACGCCCTTATGAACAGCTTCACTAAATGCCTTCTTAAATTCTTTGACATTTTTTGTACGCTTATCCTCATGAAGATCGCTCAACATACTGGCAAAACTTGTAGGTAATCCGTTCTCGGATAATTTTGTTGTCGTATCAGATAAGGCATCACGCTGATTTAAGGCTTGTTCTCTTTTATTAAGTTTGTCTTCACGTTCCTTTGTATCAGCTTCGATACGCTCTTCATCAGTCATTTTGGCTCTATTAGCGCCTTTTTGTTCTGCTTCGCTTAACAAATTAGGTAGTTTGCTAGTCTTATATTCATTAACAGCACTACCGATCAATTTTCGCAATTCAGAGCGAGTGAACATCTTGCCGTCATCTTCACCATCAGAACTGTCTTTATCATTCTCTTTGCCTGATTCATCGGAACTGTTGTCAGAATTTTCATTTTCTGGGCCTTTGCTGCCCTCGTTATCTGATCCGTTTCCGCCTTCCTCAGAAAAGAATTGCAAATTTAGTTTGATTGGTTCTTGTAATAGTGATTTCATACTTAGATTCCTCCATACTTTTAAGTGGTATAACTTTTATTCATCAGTTGTTTTTTTACGCCAGCAACCAACAAAAATGGCAATAAAAAAAGCCATACATTAGCATGACTACTCAAAATTATTTATATATATACATCAGACATATTTTGCCTTCTATAAGCTATCTAGTTCTTCACTAACATCATGATCAGAAGTATCCCAATCGTTTTTATCATTGGCTTCAATCACAGTGCATTGACAGTTATAATGCATCAAAGGAAAATTAACGCCTTCCTTTGCGTCTTTAACATCATATATATTTCCATCTAAATCAGCACAATCTTTACATGTATTAGGTGCTTCGAGTGAAATAAACTTATATTTCTTAACTTTGTCACTCTTTAGCTTTTCCAATCTTGTTCTGTTTAACGCCTGTCCAGTAGCGGTTCGAATCATGCCAGCAGCTCTGCCCATTTGACCATTAGTAGCTTTATGGCCACCAGTCAAAATATTTGCCACTTCCTTTTGCCAATTAAGAGAATCCTTTGGTGATTTAGCAGCTCTTTCAGCGACATCCCTAACCTTACGAATAGTTTGAAGTGTCTGCTTATTAATTGAGCTAAACATATCAGAATCAACGTGACGATCTAACACAGCGTTGCGTGCTGTCCGTTGCAATATAGAATCAATATTCATTGATCGTTTTGATTGACGATTATAAGTATTGATTTTTTTCTTTGCACTTTTATAGTTCTTTGAGTTAACTACATCAGGGATGTTCTGCGTGCTTACACTCAATTGCAACTTTTGAGCCACCATCTGTTTAACAAACTCTTGAGTAACCTTAGCAATTAACACATCACCGTTGGTTTTCAAACGATTACCTTTGAATGCTGTCTTAATGGTAGCCTGGTCATCTTTACCGACATTACTAAACGTGTCTTTCAAATTGGATAAGAAGTTTGCTATCTCATCAGGATTAGCTTTACCATTCCAATTTGAATTGTTAGCAATAAAGGCAGCAATCATATCAATAACATTTGATTGTGTATTTTTATAAAGCTGTTCAATCTGCTTCACACGCTCATCTTGCTTACCATAAATAGCCTGAGCAATTGCTATAGCTTGCTTTTCAGTAAGTTTCATTACTTACCACCGCCAAACAAACCTTTAATCTTATCTAAAATGGTTGAGCTTGAATTAGCTTGGTCGGGCTTGCTTTGGTCGGGCTTGCTACTGTCAATCGTTTTAATTGGATCAGGCGTTTGAACTCGATTAAATACTTTCTGCATTGGATCGCTATTGAGTTCTCGCTTGTTCTCATCATCAACACGTTGCTGCTCTGTTTCTGGTGAAATGCCTGTATACTTCTCAACAACTTCCCGAATAGTTTGATCTGACTCAGTACCCAGATTAGCAAGTATTTGAGCATTTTGAAGTGTTTCTTGGTCATTCTTAGGTAAGTTAGGTGTATATATGATTTGATAGTTCTCCACGTCTTCTGCATGAGCTATTTGACCAGTAACTTCCAAATAGTTTCCAAGGAGTCTAAGACGCCTCATAAGACCACGTGTATATAAACTCTCTTGAATGGAACGCTCTTGATCACTACCCCAAAGCTTATAAAGGATTGCAACACCAGATGAATTAGAAGAAAAACTTTCGTCTGATGTATCGGGCGTATTTGTGTCCATATGAATTTGAGCACGAATTAGGTCAACATATACTTTCCATTCGGCCACATTTAAATCCTTAGTAACGTAACCAACATCTGGCTGAATCACGGTGTTGCCATTGTCACCGATATTTTGCTGTACATCAGGTTGCAACCACATAATTGCATTCTTGCGGTCGATTTGTGGGTGCTTTGGCTCTTCACCGTCAGCATCACTAATATCAAAATTGCCAATAATTTTCAAAATAGCATTAGCAAAATCTTCTTGTGAATTGGCCATTTCCGATACAGCTTTATCAATGGCATCAATTTTGTCGAGTGAGGCTTCCCAGTCGCCCATGCGTTCGTCATTATTAATATATTCAGTCAATGGAACGCCAAAAAAGTAGTGTTCATCAACGTGATCAAATACTAAATCAGTTCCAGGAGTTTCACCATCATTGAAATAATAAATGGCGTCGTCTGTATATACTTCTGCATAATATTTTGGCTTATTCATGTACTCAATAAGATAATATCTAACGCCAAATAACGAATGCTGCTCGATTGATGAATCATAAACAATAAATGCATTAGCTGGGTCAATCGGTCTGATTGCTACATCATTTGTGCCTTCTTTGACATACTCAAGCTCATAAGCTCGACCGGTAATACTTAGATTCTTCTTCATCACTTTTTCGTGATAACTTTCATCGTTTCGACTATTAAAATTATCTAATGCATTTTTTAAATCCTCATCGTTACTATCATCTTTATTGTATTGAAACTTGATAGGATTACCGACAGAATAACCAACACGTGTATTAGTGATGAACTTAGGAAATCCAAAAGTAACACGGTTGTCAGCTCTGCTACTTGATATATTTGTATTAGCAAAATGAATGTCATTTTCACCTTTGTAATAGCGTTCAAGCTCCAATATTCTAGGCAGTTGATATTGATAATGTTGAGTAACAAAATACTGCAACACTTCTTTAATTTTCTCGGGATCGTTCTTAATTTCATTCCAATCATCAGCTGGCATTGTGTATTGCTTGTTAGCTTTGAGTAAACCGCCAACCCAACGCTTACCATTTAGCATATGGATTGATTGCCCTAGTGCATACGGGTCTGTATCTGTTGCCATTAACATCAGCTCCTTTCTAATTAATTAGTCCTAGATTTCTTAAACTCTTAATTTGTTGCTTTCTGTTTTGACTGTGGTTATTAGTTTCCATTGACATAACTGATTCAGCAACACCAGTTAAAGCATCTGAAGCATCATCATGCAGATTCTTACCAGCACGTTGATACTTCTTGATTGCATCAAAAAAGACTGGAAAACGTGACTTCCAGTCCTCAGGATAATGCATATGTTCTTCTACCCAACTCGAATTAGATAGAATACGTGCATCCTTATTTTGACTATTGTGAAACCAATTAATAACAGTACGATTTGTTTTATACTCATTCTTTAATTTGGTATCAACCTGACGTGCAAATCCTTTACCACCATTGTTAGATTCAATTCTAGCAAGGTTAACCTTATTTCGGTAATAACTTTCAGTAACCAAAGATTCAGTGACTTCCATTGGTTCCTGTGTCATGACCACATCTAATATATAGGGTTCTTGCTTGTACATCCCATATACGATTGATACAAGATAATCACTACCCTCATCAGCAGTATCACAATATGCATAGATACCACTGAACTCAGGTTGTTTCGTGTATGTATTGAACTTCTGATATAAAGTACCCTTCAAGTCAATTGGCTCTTGCTGGTAGTTAGCAGCTGCAATTTCAGGGCTCATGACCGATGTCTTTTGCTTGTATTCAGCAAGTGATAGGACATCATCACACAACATCGTTCCATCATCTTGTAGAGCCTTCATGTTAATATGTTTGACCTTGTATCCAGCTTTCGGCATCTCAGTCAGCACACGTCCAGCCAGATCGCCACTGGCCCACCGTGTCATGATGATTAAAACTTTGCCACCTTTTTCAAGACGTGAAAGCATTGTATCAATGTACCAATGATAAATATCATCTAATCGATTAGCGTTATTAGCTTCTTGAGCTGACTTGATAACATCATCAATAATAATTAGATCAGCACCAAAACCAGTGGCCGTACCACTTGGTGATGTAGCAAGGTAGTTGTTAACCGGACTGCCTTCAAGACTCCACATATTCATAGCAGCATCACCATATTTAATGTGAGTGTCTGGAAAAATATCATTATAAACAAGTATGTTGTCATCGGCTTTAACTTCTTGAATGGTATTACGAACTGACTTAGAAAATACAGTGGATAACGTTTCATTATATGATCCAGTCATGATTCTTTCAGTGCCATCCCTTCCAAGTAGCCACTCAACATAATTGGTGGCCGTCAAAGACTTTCCATGTCGTGGTGGTTCATTAACTACTAGTATTTGATCATCGCTAGTTAAGAATTCTTCCAAATCATTACATAAATCAACCAAGTATGTACGGTTGGGTTTATAAAAGTCAGGCATTCTCAACTTGCAAAAATCAAAAAAATGTCTTCTTGCTAATTCAATCTCTGCACCACGTCTGATCCAGTCACTTCTGTTCATGAGCAATCTTCTTCAATTCGGCATCAGTAAGATTTGCATATGGGTTATGAACGTTTAAGCCACCAGATAACTCAGTCTCATGCTTATCACGCCATTCTTCAGGCTTACGATTCTTTAACCAGAATATAGCAGCGGTCGTATCAGGTGGAATATCCTTTTCAACTACTCCTAACTTGATTCTTCTAGTGGTTTTCACGCCTTTGATAGCAGCATCCTCTATTTCTTGTTTAGAAGCATCTGGATGTTTCAACTTCCACTTATTAGCGTAGTCACGTCTTCTGACTTCAATTAATTCATCGTCAACTGCAACTACTTTATATTGTGTCTCAGTAGCTGTAAAACCCTTGGCACGCTTGAATAGAGCATTCTCAATCTCACGATCAACAACCGATTTTCCCTTTTTTAGGGCCTCCGATATCTCCGATTGCTTCTTTTTCCACTCATAAAGCGTAGATGGAACAATTCCAATATTATGGGCAATCTGTTCGTCAGTTAAGCCATCACGTGCCCAGCCTTCTAATTGAAGTAGTCCTTCGGAAGTTATCCATTCGCCAATGTTCGACTTAGCCAACATTATCACCTACTTTCTTGGCTTAAGTTTTTCTCTCTTTTTTTTCAAATCACGATCAATGTAATTAATCATTTTATATTCTAGTGGTGTCATGTAGCCACAAGGTGTATTAATCATCTTCATGGTTCCACATCTTTATAAGCTTTTTCTTGCCTTGCTTCATTAATTTAATTGCTTTACCAAATTTCATATTTTCCTCCAAAACAAAAAGACCAGCCATAATTGACTGATCTTCTTTATATAGTCAGGCATGGAATCGAACCATACACCATCATTTGTATTTAGCGTTACCCTTTGCGCCACCGACTACCGTTGTTGTTTTACAAAAGAATCAATTAACGTTTTCTTTTATATTTTATGACCGTTTTCCGCCGGCCAATGTGAGAATGAGGATTCGAACCTCAAGCTAAATTGGAAGGAAAAACATTTAAATATTGTTGAGGGAAATACTAATTATTTTTTTAATTTAGCCCACCCATGTGTTCTCACGAAATGAAGAGCGTTATCATAACTCTTCTAACAAATGAGCTCCTTTTAAGCGGTAGAGTAACCGCATATCTCTTAATCTTTCGATAATACTAATATAACACGTAAAGTGGTCGCTTGTGTAACGCTCTTTCATCACTAAAACATCGCTAATACGTCGGCATTACATCGCTTTTTTTATTTTCTGGAATATAAACATGCAAATCGTAATAATCAATAAAAGCATCAGCAAAGTATAGCAAAGCCATATTCTTTAGCTCATTACATCGCGTTTGTCCATAGCCTAATAATTCTTGCAAATCAATGTTCGTCATATTATGGATATAATAATTTTTCAAAATAACCATATAATCATGCGGACAGTTGCTAATAAGTTTCATCGTTATTTGGATATATTCCTTTGCACCTAATTTACCCACAATTTTATCCTCTTGAGTATTTCTTGTATTAATTCCACTCCCAATACAATCAAAACTTGGAGACTGCACATACGTGAGGCTCATGTGAGATTGAGCAATTAATCTTGGAAATTCATGCTCAAAATAATTTTTAACATTCTTAATTGTTTTTTCTTCATCAATATCTGGTAATAGTAATCCCACGATATATACAGCCTCCACTTATGATATAATTGATTTGCTGGAATCAATTAATTAGCTGCTCACTTTGTGGGTGGCTTTTTTGTTGTCTAATTATGATTCTTTGACTTGCTGATCTTAATCAATCGTCTCTGCTTTGGCCCACTATGTTTCCATTTATCTAACATTTTATCCAATGGATCATTGACCCACTCATTCTTAACTTCGTCGCTCATTGAAATATCTGTCGTATCAACGTTAATATTCACTTTGATGTCTTTAAGATTTACCATTACTTAACGCCTCATTCCTATGTTTATTCCTTCTAGCATTCAACCGCTGCCATTCATCGTCTTCTCTATATAATTTTTTACCGATCCTGTTATTTTGACGTATTATGTCTTCTATATAAAAAAGCTCTTTATGCATAGCAGCTGCTATTTCTTTATTCTTATATCTATTTTCACGCATTTGATAGACTGCTAAATTATCATCTGTCATTTTCATCATCTAATTAAAATCGCTAAGATTTAACCTTCCTAATCTAATCATTTCTAATTTTGCCAAATGTTCTTGATTGGCCTTGTCAATAAACTCAACATCTTCATCGCTAATATGTAAAGCATCAGCAATTTCAACACACGGATACTTATTGCAACGCATTTCATACACGGCACAATTTAAATCTTTTAGCAAGCTCGTCCTCCTGTAAAATTGATTGAATTATTTTGTTCTTGGTCTCATCACTTGATTCGATTGCTCCCATTATTTAACCCCTTTACATTAATCTTCGAAACTTTAATAGTCTATTTCCTCAGCAATTTCATAAACTTCTCCCATGCTTTGAGGTGGGACTTCACTAAAGTCTTCATATCCTAATTGTTCTGCAGCTATTTGTAATGCCCATGCTGATACATCATCAATCATTATTACAAACCATCCTTTTCATATTGTCAGCAAGCCATTTGAACGAGTCTATCTTTGCTATTGGCTTTTTCAGCCATTTCTTGAATCTTCTCAATCGCTTCATAAGTTAAATCCGCCATTTCTATCACCTATGCCATATTAGTATTTTGTTTTTGTAAATCGATTACTCGAGCAGCTTTTTTTGAACTATCTTTTTCCTTTTTGTCTTCGACATCTTCAACTTTTTCACCAGTATCAGTACGAACATCCCCATTTTCATCGAAATAAGTTTGTCCTTTGGCCCCAGATTTAAGCTCATTAGCTTCGATTGAGCCTGTATTAGAGTTCCTACCAACGAGTAACGTAGTTGATACCCCATCTTGTGGAACGAGCTTAGACTTAACTTCAGAGTAAACCGCGATAGCATCCCTGTTGTCATTTGGAAGATATGTCAATGTAATTGTCACGGTACGTTTTTTCTTCGCATCGGTATTTGGATCCAAGATATTTTCAGCAACCTTTTTTAATTCTTGTTCAAACTTTTCTTGTACTCCACCATCCGACATCGTGGATAAATTGAAATTGATTAACTTTTTTGTCATGTGTTTAACCTCTTTGTTTAATAATCAAATCCGACATAATTTATATTTACTTGCTAACTTGTCATCCTTTAAAATTCCTAGAATAATCTCATTTTTAATATCATCGTCTAATTCTCTATCGGCCCGTTGAAATGACCTTGGTGTTTTATAAAAATTTCTATGAATATAAAGAATTGCACGAATGATATTGTGAGACTCATCTACAAATCTCTCTCTAACAAAATCCCTGTAAATCTCCTGGTAATTCATATCATTCACACCACCTTATTTAAAATGGCAAATCATCATCCGAGATATCTATTGGTTTGGAATTATTAGCAAATGGATCACCGCTCCTTGAATTTGCTACATCACTTTTTGTGTTTACTGCATCGTTTCTACTTTTTTTCGGCGGTTGATGGCTGTAGTCGTTGGTATTACTGGAATTTTGCTGCTGATTTTCTGCATCTTTTCTGCTTTCCAAAAGTGAGAAGTTCTCAACGACCACTTCAGTGACATATACACGCTGTCCTTGCTGATTCTCATAGTTACGTGTTTGAATTCGTCCATCAATACCTACAAGTGAACCTTTGTGAGTGAAATTGGTGAAATTCTCGGCAGCTTTCCTCCAAATAACACAATTTATAAAATCGGCTTCACGTTCACCTTGAGAATTAGTAAATTGTCTGTTTACGGCAATCGTGAAACTGGCAACTGCTGCACCGTTCGTCGTATATCTAAGTTCTGGATCACGTGTTAGGTGACCTACTAGGACTACTCTATTTATCATTTGTATTATCACCTCTAAATTCATCTAAACTAATATTAAGTGCATCAGCAATCTTAATCATCAATCCAATAGTTGGATTCTTTATTTTACCGTTAATAATAGAAACTATATTTGTCCGTGGCACATTGGCAATTCTTGATAACTCACTTTGATTAATATTTTTAGATTTGAGTATTTTTTTTAAGTTATTTTTGTACATTTTACACTCCATCTTGTATAAGAACTTTCGTTCTGCACAATATTAATAATTTGGGCTAATTGTCTAATCCAACATCAATCTCATATTTATAACCACTTTTCAATATTATCTGATTGTCTGAAATTACGGCAATTGGCTCTGAATCATTATTTACAATCACTATATTCTGCCAATTCTTAATTGAATTGGCCTTTTTTTTATCAATATTTATCATTGTTGCCCTCCAATAGTCACAGTAGTAATATCTAGCTTTTCAATCATAGGAACAATATCGTGAGCTTTTAATAGGTTGTATAGTCCTACACGACCTTTTTGTGTCCATTTGGTTAAGGTACGTGGCTTGCCATCAATCATTCGTGTTGATGAGCTAACCCAGCCGTTATCTTGATATTTAGAATATAAATACCAGATGCCACCCAATTTGTATTGAATCTTGAGTTTTTTAAGTAGGTCATTAAATGCTTTGGCACTCATTCCATAATCCTTTGCGATTGTCGTAGTAATCATTAATGATTTACTAGCCATGATTTTATCAAAATAATTAGCTTTTGGCTTCATAGTTTCAATTTGTTCTTGCTGATCCGCAGCTAGACGTAAAGCTTCTGCCATTGTTGATGGAACTTTGAAACCGCCAGTTTTAATGTGACTTTCCATTTTGTTGAAGGCTTCAATGTATTTAAGCTTAAATTTAATTGCTTTTTTGCCGGTGAATCCCATAGCCAATAGCGTAAATCCATCACTATTCATATAAATAATTCGATATTGCTGTTTATTTTGAGGATGAGTATATGTATCTTCGTAAAATAGGTCTGCCCAATTTTGCGCAACCCCCTCTTTTAAATCATCAACTGCTCTCAATACATCTCGATGGTTCTTATTAAATGTTTTCGCTACTTGTAAGCTGCTAGTTACTGCTTGCTGATCTTTCATAATTACTAAATCGTCCATTTTTCCACTCCTCAATTAAAATTTCAGTACGTGGGTGCTCGTCGTAATTCTTTTCAGTGTCGTGTTTCCAAATTTGCCCATCATCGAACCAAGCCTTTGCTAAGCCATCAAAAATAGCTTTCTCGTAGTTGTCCAAGTCGGGCTTCACAGTCGGCTTTACCTCATGATTAGCACGCCTCTTATGCTCTTCTTTGGATAATCCTTTTTGGATTCTTCTGTAAAAGCGTATGTGTGCAACGAGAGGAGCACCTTTTTCAAAAAGCTGTTTGTTATGATACTTATCCCAGTACAGCATTTTGATTCCATTTTTGTAAATCCGATATTTTTTGTCGATATAGCCTCTCTTTTTGCCACCTTGTGAGCTAAAACGAGGACGTGAGGCTGGTACTGGTTCACCATCGATTATTAATTTCAATTGATTACTCACTTGCTATCTCTCTCTTACTTTCGTATCCGAATAATTGATTTGGCATGATGTCTAAAGCCTCGCAGATTTTCTCAACATCAGTGATCTTTATTGACTTGTACGTTCTCTGTGACATGTGTACTACGGTCCAATAATTGATCCCTGATATTTCAGAAAACTCTCTTAATGTCAAATTTCTTGGAATTAGCAAATCTCTTAGATCAAACTTAACCATTTTCAGCCACCAACTTTCTAAGCTCAGCATCGTAGCATTTCCGTAAGCTGTACGCATTGAGAAGTGAATTTTCAAGCTTCAGCATGAGAAATGGACTTGAAAATAAATCAGAGTGATTATTTCTCAAATAATCCATGTGCTCAAATTGATGTTGTAAATTGTCAATTACTCTTTCCAGATACACGCTTTCTCTGGATATTTCGTCTATAACTGTCCGTCTATCATCTGAAACAGGTGCCTGTGGACGCCTATATGACAGTGTTTTTGTCTTGCCTTGTAACATTTTTTTCATCCCTTAATTTTTTTAATCTATCTTGTAAATTGCTCGAGTTATCCAAAGGTTCTTTAGCTTTTAACTTGTCCCAATCAGTTGCCTGTTCTTTAGGCTTATGATTAAAATTCTTGTAGCTGCCTTTTGGATTATGTGGTTTATTTTGATAAGCTTTGATGTTGTCCAGATCAAATAAACTATGATTAACCCAGTCATCAAGTATTTTGCTGGTGTAATTCCAATATCGCTTGTTATAACTAACAGCAATGCTAATGGCATACTGGATAATTTCAGAAGCTTGTTGATCGGTAGCACCGCCCTTAGTAAAGTCACTGACTGAATCAAATACTTGTTGTTTGGCTGTCGGTGACATGATTCCAAACTCTTGCTGGTACATGTTGATCAATGGCACGAATGGATTAGGATCATCTTGATTATTATTAGAGTTACTAGTTAGGTTATAAGTACTAGTACTAGTAAGTTCTTTGGAGCTACCAGTTGAGCTACTAGTAGGGTTACTAGTTGAGCTACTGTTTGGGGTACCAGTTGAGCTACTTTTACTGTTTGTAGTGTCCCAACTGGTACTGTAAAGCTTGATTATTTGGTATTTCGGTTTTTGTTGGTTTCTCTTACCAGGGACGTATTTGATTAATCCAAGTTGAACTAATTCATTCCTAGCCTTTTTCATTCCGGCTTCGGATAATCCAGTAAGATCAAGCAACGCAGAATTCTTTAAGGTAAATAGCGTATCCAGCTGGTACTCATCGTTCGCATAGTCCAATAACTCGCGATACAGATTATTTTGACCAGTTGAGATGTCTATTTGGTCCCGTTTCAGCTTTCTGTAAGCTCGTCTTTGCTTGAAGTAATCCAAATTTGCACCCCCTATTCTATTAAGTCATCCATGCTGACAATCTTTCCTAGTTTTGCGGTTGACTTACAATAATCACATTTGCCACATCTAGTTGGTTCAACACGTCCGGCTTTAACATCTTCAATATGGTCCTGCATTTCATAAATCTGATCTTCAGCTTCCAGCATTCTTTCTTCTGGAATCGAAATAATAGCCTTGGCAGGAATCTTTTCTTTAGTTACGGCAATTATGTATGGTGTACATAAAACTCCATACGTTTGAAGTATTAGCTGTTGATAGACGTACATTTGAAGTTGATAATTCCAATGAGCTACAAATGAATCCCATCCATGTTCCTCAACATTCCAATATTTTTTATCAAGTTGCTGAGTAGTTTTTAGATCAATGAAGTAACCTTTATCAAGATTTAAACAATCAACTTTGCCCTTCCAGTTAACACCGTCAATTTGACCTGTAACGATAACTTCTTTATCACCTTGATAGTTATCAATAAAACCTTCATCAGTTGCCAGAGCCTGTATCATTCTCTCAGCTTGTTCAAATGGCGCAGTAATACTGTTCTTTAGAACCTGCCCATTTCTATCTAAACCATCAGCAGCATCCTTCTTAGTGGCTTTCTTTTTTGAAAAGATATCCCACTTGTTATCAAATACAAACTTCAAATGTGCTTCTGGACTTTCAAAATAAGTATGTAGATAATTTCCAACTAACAGCGCTTCTTTAAAATCTGGCTTGTATTCTTTGTTAAGTTCTGCCATAGTTTCAGCTTCACATGCTAAAAACTTTTTGAAGAAAGTTGGCGATTGCCAAGAAATATCAGTAGATAAATCGTAGTAATTATTTTGTGTCAAAGAGTTCTGTTTGATTTGGGTCTTCTTTAACTGGCTCTGATCCATTTGTTTCAGCATCGTCATCAATTCCTCCTTCTTTAGCTTGTTTCAAAAACGCTTTTTGTTCTTTTTCAAATTTATCTAGTTGATTTAGATCAACGGGCTTACGTACTTGAACCTTTTGAACAGGCTTTTTATCTTCAGCTTTAGGGGTGACATCCTTAGGGTCGTTAGCTACTTTAATTTGTTCCTTTTTGGTCTTTGCCAAATCATTGATATTTGTTATATTGCCTTGAGATGCTTGACTTGCATTTTTAGGTGTTTCACTAGCTTCTTGTTTATCGTCCTCTGTGTACATGTTTCCTAAATCTTGTGGGAATGCCTCACGTAAAGCATTTACCATAGCGGTCTTTCTTATCATATTGGCCGGCATGGAAGCCCAGGTTGATGATGGACGTCCATTTTTTGTTTTTTGAAACTCAGTTAATGAAATTTCAATTCTTGTAGGTATTTTTCTATCTTTGCGATAAACTTGTGCCCAACCACCAACTAAGGTCTCATCTGGAAGAATAAAAGCACCCTTGGTATATCTAGGCTCGTCATCATCTTCATTGATAGCAATACAACCTGCTTCAATACCGTCATAGTCTGGATTCGATTCAGCCCTTTTCATAAAGGCCTCTTTGGAAACAATAATTTGAGCTGGTGCTGATCCATATTTGATGATGTAAGCTTCATTAATAAATGGATTCAATTTTTGATATTTGCACAATGATAAAAACATCATGGTTTCTTGTGGTGTAATCTTTGAATTACCATTTGTTAGAAAGTTCTGGACCATGTTGCCCGTCAATTTGATGTTTTGACCATTGACTTTATATTCAACTTCCATTTTGTCGTCTTTTCTACTAACTTCATTTGTCATGATTAATATTCCTCTCCCTTATCTGCTAAAATGTCCCATTCTTCTTGCTTACGTTCATATAAGCTATCTTCATCAATCTTGCTTTGTTCATCGGATAAATGAACATCATAATTAAAATCAACCATAGTGTGATTCTCCTTTTGTGTTAAAATAAATGTATAAATTATTAGTAATACCTTGGACTCTCTATTTAGTGGATAGAGAGTCTTTTTTTATGGCTTCAGGTGTACGGTCTGTATAAGTATCAGTAGTGACCTTATCTGATTTGCCAAACAATGAATCAAGATGCTTGTGCCAAAACTTTTGAACTGATTTACGTTTCTTATCATCAATATCAAACATATTTAGGAAACCTCCTTCTTCTTCGGCAACTGAACCAATTCCTAAACCAATTACAATAAACATCCCAAAACCAAAGATTGCATCTGATGTAAACATCTGTATCACCTCCTAAAATGTGAATCTGTACGTATATTTATCCTTTTCTGAACGAATCAAGCTTGCATTTAAATCAGCTTCAGACCATTCGTAAATGAGTTCTTCAGGTATTTGCGTATCAAATGATTCCTCCATGTTTGAGAACCCTTGTTTGATTAGTAATAGTGTCTTTTCTGGAACCTGTTCAATTTTGAAAGAGCTCTTTGCTAGTTTTCTTTGTCTCTTGTATTCCTCTGGATCAAACATAATCAAAACTCCTTAAATTAAAATATTTTGTTTTTTCTTACTGATGAACTCATCTAAATCATCTGGATCAATACGACGTCTGCCTAACTTGTAACTTGGTAAGCCTTGATGTAACCAGTTGTAGATGGTTCTACGCTTAACCAATGCATATGCTGCAGCTTCATCGACGGTTAAGAATTCATTTGCTTTTGCCATTATTTTCGACCTTCAATCATTACTAGTTTTGGTGTCATGTGTCGTTCATATCCCAATTGAATCGAGATTATAAAGGATATTGCTGCTGACTCCGTTACTTCTTTAACATCCCTGGAATATCTAATATTGTCATCATCTTCGACTTGGCTAAGGATTTCTTCTAAATCAGTAAAGGCTAAATCACTTTCATGAGCTTCCTTCACACAAGCGAGAATCATTGATAATGAATCACTTCGGTATCTCTTTCTAAAATCAATAAACGGATAATTGTATTTGTAGCAAATTACAGCGTAAGTAAAGAATCCATCTTTAAAATATGAAGTGATTGAATCCAAATACTTGTCTGGAATATGCTTGTTATACATCCAATCGTATGTACTTCGTTCACTGACGCCTGCGGCATTTGCTAATTGCCCAGGACTTATATTTTTCTCATATTTCATTGTTAAAAACTCTGCGAAAATATCCACATCGTTCAAAACAATCACCTCCTTTTTTGCCTTTCGTATCTGTACATAACGTCTATAATTTGAATAAGAAAGGTGGTGAATAACATGAATCTAACTAAGATAAAACAATTAAACCTTTTCCCATTTAACGAGGTAAAAAATGATTGATTGGCTTATAAAACAAATATCTACTCAATGGATTGCGATTATTACTGCAATAGCTGGCTTTATAGCTTGGAAACAGGAACATTCAAAGCTAATTGTGCGAGCTGACGAAAAAACTCAACGAATCTCTGAAATTGGCCTAAATAATGGAACTTCCCTAGTTAATAAAAAATCAAGTACTCAGCGTTTATCTGTGTGGCTTATTAATCCTTCAGAAGATGATGTAAGTTTTTTTGATCTCAGAGTAACTTTAAATACTCATGAAGTTTTTTATTACACAAATCTCACATTTAACAGCATGAATAACTTAAACGGTATAAAGGCTGAATCAATTACTTCCGTTAATGCCGACGGAATATCCAATGAACCAATTGCAGTATGGCTGCCACAGGCCAACTATGGAACCGTACAATCACACGGTTTTGTTCAACTGGATTTAATTTTTCATTCCAAGGAACCATGCGAAAATGGGATAGTTTTGATGAAGCTTGCTCAACCTCATAATTTACTTGGTCGCCTTCGTCATTCACGTTTCGTTCCAAAGTGTTTACGTCCAAAGCGTGGTTTTGTTTTTTCCGAGACAAAAGAAGTTTCTCTGCCTTTTCACGTGAAAGAAGTGTCATAACTGGCTCTCCAGGAAAATATTTATCTCGGAAATCACTTGCGTCCTCATATGTTTTGAATCTTCTTGCTGATGAAAATATAAAGTATTCTTCACCTTGGTCTATCATCTCTACTACCTCCTTAGAGAATCTGAAGTAGCAACCCTTTTTGTTCATCTAAAGAATTTAAACGAACATCAATATTAATTTTCGGTTTACTTGTTTTCATTTTCTTGATTCCTTCTGATAGTTGTAAATATCTTTGTCGGTATCTAAATTGATACCGACTTTTTTTAATTCTTCAGGATCAACTTCATATAGTGCATCAGGATAAATACCATATTTATCGTAATAATTTTGACAATGTATAAAGAAAATCATTCTTCGAGTTTTAATTAATTCATTCTTTAATTCTTTTAATAACTCGATTTCTTCATTTTTCACCGTTATCATCCCCTTCTCGTTTATTTGTCTCCATATCCTGTCTATAGCTGAAACAGCTTATTAGTAAACTTGAGGTAACGATTAGACATGGATGTGTTAATCGGTGTTTGTGTACTATTAAGATGTTGATAATCAGGTTTTTTGTAAACCATGTACGACATTATTTTCAAAAAAAATATCATCAATTGATTTATTAAAAAAATCTGAAAAGCCCTTAGCTATGCTCACCGAGGGTACACTCTTTCCGATCTCAATATCTCGCAAATATTGTCTTGATATACCAATCTTTTTAGCCAGTTCGGTTTGCGTTAAACCCTTAGATTTTCTTAAAACAGAAATTTTGTTATTCATTTTTTCTTAACCTCCTTGTCAACTTTATCTTACAAGAAATATAGTAATACATATCTTACTATTTGTAAACCATGTTTTACAAAAAAGATTGCATTTTTTTGTAAACTATATATTACAATACTATTAGGAGGTGGAAAATATGCCTGACAAATTAGGCTCTTATTTAAGAGAATTGCGTGGTAAAGAATCATTGAGAGACGTTTCCAAAAGAACTAATGGAAAGATCAGTCATAGTTATATATCGGACCTTGAAAAAGGTGTAAGCAGAAGAGGAAATAAGATTAGCCCATCTCCTGAGACACTTAAAGTCTTATCAAAAGTTTATAATACTGATTACGATAAATTAATGAAACTTGCTGGATATTCGGACAAAGATTATAAAAAGAAATACGTTGATTTAGCTGATGACGACGTTGTTATGTCATATGAAGGGAAACCTATTCCACCTGAAGATCTTGAAATAATGAGAAGATTTTTTAGGGGTGGAAAAAATGACAAATAATGAAATTAAACCTTACTTGATGAACATCGCTCTTGACAATAATATATCCGTAGTCTTTTTTGATACTTTAGATCCATATACACCACCGGCGACTGATATAGAAGCCAGATGTATAGCCATGAACTCAAGATGGCATAACAAATCGGAAATTACTTTTCAACTGGCTCATGAATTGGGACATATTTTATCTGGTCAACAATCAACTAAAGTCCTCTATTTCACTCCATATAAGTATGGCATGGAGTTAGAAGCCAACGAGTATGCTATTTCCTTACTACTTCCGCCATATTTGGAAGACAAAAATGCTTGGGATATAAATGTACATCAATTTATGGATCATTTTAGTATTCCATATCATCTCGAAGATATAGTTATTAGAGAAATAAAAAAATCATTATAACCAATTGTACAAAAAGCTTATTTAAAAAATGTCCAAACACTGACGACATTAAAAGCTGAAATTTAGGGGGGATTTTTTTATTATGAAGAATCTAAAAATAAACATCTGGACTGGGATTCTAGATATTATTAACTGTGTTTTGTTTGCAGTTTCATGGCCTGTTATTTTTAGTACGGCTGCAAGTGATGCATTTGATGGTACAAGTATGACAAACGGTGCAGGAACATTCTTCTATGTTATGGCCGCAATCGGTTTAATTATTAATGTTATTGCTCTAATTCAAAGTAAACAACACAATATTTCAATTGTTGGACCTGTTCTAGGAATTATTGGTAACGCTCTATTCTTCTTGTCAGGTGCTATGGCATTCCCTGCTATGGTTGTATTAATCGTTGGAACTGTATTCGTATTCCTACATCACCCATCAAAAAATGCTAAGGGGGTGAACTAGGATGAAAAATAATAAACCATTCTATAAAATTTGGTGGTTTTGGCTTATTGTTGTTGTCTTAGTTGTTATTATTTTTGGAATGATTGGTAGTGGTGGAAGCTCATCCGATGACGATACTTCTAATAAGGCATCTGGACACACTACAACACAAACAGAAAAAGGTACAAAATCATCTTCAAATAAAGATACCTTGGATATCAATTACGATAATCACAAGATTTTAGATCAAAAATCTTATGACGTTTCATTTAATGATAATTCTTGGCAACCAGCCAACATTAAAGTCTCAAAGGTATCTATCTTTAAATTGAATCCATACACTTCAGATGATGACTCAAATACTAAAGCTGAGGGCTATATTATCATTCATATGAGTGTCGCAGCTAACAGAGACATTACGACTTATCCTGATCAAGGTACCTTAGTAACAAACGACGGACAACAAGTAGATGCTGTTCTTGATACCGTTAAAGGGTACAAAGAAAATTGGGCGGGAGAAATCTCCAAAGGTGTTACAAAACAAGGTGATATCCTCTTCCCTATTGAAAAGCTAAGTAAGATTAGTGATATGAAGACATTACGTCTTAAGTTTGATGCTTACTACGATACAGACAATTATGAAGATGAAAATGCTCAACATGATTACGACATAACTTTAAATTTAAATCAATAATTAGCCGGAAACGGCTTTTTATTTTAGACAGTTCCAAGAAGAAGCAAATTCTAGGTATATAAAATACATTCAAGATATGAGGACAAAAAAACTATTTTGTAAGGGGTAAAATGATGTCACTTTCTGACTTATTCAAAACACAGCAGTACAAAGAAACTATAGAAACACTTAAAAATGAAAACGCCGAACTCACAAATAGGAACAATGAACTTACTCAACAGGCCAATTTAAAATTAACTGCTAGTCAAATGAAACCGGCTGAATTAAATGAACTAATTAAAAAGAAACAAGATGAATTAAGCTCAAAAAAATCTGAACTTAGTAACATAGTGAAAACGCATGAAAGCACATTGTCTAAATTAACCACCGAAGAGTCCAATTTACGTAATGAAATTTCGAATTTAACTTCACAAATATCATCACTGAAAAAGGAATTGGATGACACTGAAGATAAATTGAACATGCAGTCATACGGACTCTATAAACCACGGTATGATTTTGCAAATTCTCTTGGATATAAGGCTCGTCTTGATGAGGTCCGTCAAACACAAAAAAGAATGATTCGTAGCTTTGAAGCATACTCTATTTTCACCCCAATGACCTTAAACAACTCAGAAGCAAAAGGCCGCTCAATGCAAAAGAAAAACGGAAAACAACTGATTAGAGCCTTTAATGGTGAATGCGAAGCTGCAATCAACAAAATAACTTATTCTAATATAGATCGTATAGAGAAACGTATACATAAATCCTACGACCAATTGAATAAACTAAATGATCCGAATGGAATTTCTATTGCGCCTGAATACTTGGACAGCAAGATAGATGAACTACATCTAGCATATGAATACTCTGAAAAGAAACAAGAGGAAAAAGACGAATTACGTGAACAGCGTGAACGTGAACGAGAAGATAAAAAAGCACAAAAGCAAATCCAAGACGCTCAAAAGAAATTAAATAAAGAACTTGATCATTATAAAAAAGCACTCGTAGAACTTACTGCTAAATTATCGACTTTAGAGGGAAAAGAACGTGACGACGTTCAGCAAAGCATTGATGAACTAAATCAAAATATCTCTAAAGGTGAAGCAGAGAAAAACGATTTGGATTATCGACAAGAAAATGCCACGGCTGGTTATGTCTATATAATTTCAAATATCGGCTCTTTTGGACCAGATGTAGTAAAAATTGGCGTTACAAGGAGACTTGATCCTCAAGAACGGATTGATGAATTAGGATCCGCATCTGTTCCATTCAAATTTGATGTTCATGCATTTATATTCTCATATGATGCATATTCACTAGAAGCCGAATTACACCAACGTTTTAATGATAAACGTATCAACAAAGTTAATAATAGAAAAGAATATTTTCACGTATCAATTGATGAAATTGAAAAAGTCTTAGAAGAATATAAGGATTTGACGGTTGACTTTCATGAGATTCCAGAAGCAGTTGAATATAATCAATCATTGGCTTTGGAATATTAGGGTTTATATTTTATTAATTTATATAACACAAAAATAATTAACAGTAACTCTGGAATCTATTATTCACGATATGGGGGATATCGAAATGAAACGTATTATTACTTCTGCTCTACTAATTGTTACTACTCTTTCACTAGTAGCATGTTCAAATAACAAGTCATCCAGTTCTTCTGCTGACAAAAATGATAAAACAACAGCGGTGGCTAAAAAGAAAACCACAAAAAAGAAGACCCTTTCTAAAAAGAAAAAGTCTTCTAATAAGTCTAATCAAAAGAATACTGATAACGGCAATCAACAAGAATCAAATCAAACTGATTCACAACAAACTAATAATGGCCAACAGGCTCAAAATCAGACTTCTCAGCAATCTCAACAAGCATCAGGTACAAATACCAACAATCAGTAAAGCCAGCAACAACCTGCTCAAAGTAATCAGAATACACAACAACAAGCAAGTAACGGTATCTCATATGATGAGAATACTTTAACAGGATTTGTTAACAAATATGGTGAGTCCCCTGCTGCTTATAAAGCTGACCACGGCATGTCTACTTTACAAGCATTGCAAAGTACACCAGAGAATATGAAAACATTTGGCGAACAACAGCTTCAAACAGGAATGGAACAAGGCTATATTGATGAGAATGGTAACTATACTGGACAATGATTCTTTTATACAAAAATTATGTTGATGCGAATATTTTGCAAATATTTGGATTTAGATAAAATTGAAATTTATAAAAAGTACGTTTTTTAGGAGGAATTTACATGAAAAACCCTTTCGATAAATATACTGTCAATTATGACGCCTGCATTACAAAATTTGAAATCAAACTATTAGAAGGAGAAATATATACTTCTGACAATGATAATTCAAAAATAAAAATCAATTTAAAAGTAGATACTTATATACCCATGGGAACAAATATAATACAGTCCCTAGATTTTAATTTATACGCTATGAATAACAGATCGGATACACCCAGCCCTGACGGCTTTGAACGTATAAAACCAGCAGCCGGAATAAAGGCTAATGTTAATGAGTTAATTAATTCCGATAATCCAAAATTGCAATCAAACAACGGGG
Source organism: Companilactobacillus halodurans (assembly GCF_009600995.1). Classification (NCBI taxonomy): domain Bacteria; kingdom Bacillati; phylum Bacillota; class Bacilli; order Lactobacillales; family Lactobacillaceae; genus Companilactobacillus; species Companilactobacillus halodurans. The sequence goes on from NZ_VDFO01000001.1 coordinate 109,532, forward strand.
TTTTTCAGTTAGATTATACCTTTGAACTTAAATCACCTTTCATTGGTACTAATTTTAATTTATTAGGGGTGAATATTGTTATAAATAGAGAATCATTAAAGGATGGAGAAATGAGCAGAGAAAATCTCTTTAGTACGGTCATACCTGCTTATTATCTTCAACAGGGCAAATAGATGGATAATAAAGTAATACCTATTAATAATGAAAAAATTAAACGCGTTCCACTTGAAGATATAAATTTCTTCGATAGTGATACAATTGGTAAGAGTAGTTCAGATCACTATAATAATGATGGAGGTGGATCTGATATGGATAAATACGCTACCAAAGAGGAACTTAAACACACCCAAGAATTATTATCCGAAAAAATTGATCATCGATCAGATGTCATCGAAGAAAAAATAACTAGTATGAAGTCTCAAATTGAATCAAGCAATAAGATATTATATTGGATTCTAGGAATTTTTGGAGCGGTTTTCACTAGTCTACTAGTCGCATTACTAACAAAATAAAGCCTTAATTGGCTTTTTATTTTTAACGTCAAAAGAACATACGTGCCCCTAAATTTCAAAATATCTCCTGTTTTCTCGAAAATTAATTATTTAAGTGTACCAATTACATACATATAAAATTAAAAAAACGTGATTTCTTACGTTTTTATGAAAGGTTGCATTTTATGCCTAGAAAACGAGTTTCAAAAACAATAAAACCCTATGTTCTAAAGAATGGCCAAACTAGATATAAATTTGCTATAAGGGTCGACGACAAGCACACAACTACCAAACGTGGTTTCTATACACCTAATGAAGCAGAGATTGCCTACATCAATCTGAGGGAGGAAATACTTAATAATGACTTTGACCGCCATGGTGGCCATATTAAATTCCAAGAGATATATGAAGCTTGGCTTAGTAGTTACATGAATACAGTTAAGCCAACAACTTTTTATAAAACTAAAAAAGTATTTGAACTTCATATAATCCCCTTTTTCGGCGAAAAGTATATTAAAGATATTGATGTGAATGACTGTCAAAGAGCCCTGGATAATTGGGTAGCCAATCTGATTCATTACAAAATTGTATGCAACTATACTAATAGCGTGTTTAAAGAAGCTATTAGACGTGATTACATATCAAGAAATCCAATGGATCGTTTATCTATTCCAAAGCGTAGCAACAGAATGGATGAGGTTGAAAAGAAAAGAAATCGAAAAAATTTCTATACTATTGAAGAACAAGAACGATTTTTAAAAATGGCTAGAAAATCCGACTATGAAAAATATGCTTTCTTTAGACTCATAGCATTTACTGGTTTAAGACGTGAGGAAATCCTTCCTTTAAAGTGGAAAGACCTCAATGGTAATAAGATTATGATCAATAAAGCCCTGGTATTCATCGATAATCAAGGCTACAGCATTCAATCTACTAAGAATGAAGATATCAGGAACCTGATACTTGATTCTGAAACAGTATCAGTCCTAGAAAATTGGAAAAAGCTGCAACAAAAAAAGGTCTTCCTGAAGGACCAGGAAAACCAATATATTTTTTACAGCACTACGACTGATGATCACTATTCCATCAATACACCACGAAGATGGCAAAAAGTAATAAATAATGCAATCGATTTAAATCACAACGTAACACTTCACGGATTCAGACATACACATGGAACATTGCTACTTGATAACAATCCTAATCTAACTGTTAAGGATTTGCAAAAGCGATTAGGACATAAGGACTTATCGACAACAATGAATATCTACCTTCATGCTACTGATAAATCTGATAATAAAATTTTAGATGCTTTAAATAATTTAGATAAGAAATCCAAAAAAAGTAATGATGATGATAAATAATGCTGTTTAATTCCGTGACAACATCGTGACAACAAAAGACTTCATTTAGGTGCATTTTAGTTCATACAGTTGCACAAGATAAAAATGAATATACAAAAAAAGAGCCGCTATATCATTGATATAACAGCTCTTTTTCATTTACGTGCATCACTCTGCACAACGTTGCCTGACCTCTAACGGAGAGTAAGGGGTTCGAACCCTTGATACAGGTCAATACCCGTATACATGATTTCCAATCATGCTCCTTCAACCACTCGGACAACTCTCCAAGGTAAAAAAAAACTCCGGATGTCAGACTCGAACTGACGACACCCTGATTAACAGTCAGATGCTCTACCAACTGAGCTAATCCGGAATAATAACAGCGTGGCAGCTCCCTATCCTCGCGGGTAGTTTCCCACCAACTACTTTCGGCGCGGAGAAGCTTAACTTCTGTGTTCGGCATGGGAACAGGTGTATCCTTCTCACTATCGCCACCACACTATTTTCGC
>NZ_VDFO01000010.1:0-64514 GCF_009600995.1 Companilactobacillus halodurans
TGGTACAACCGTAAAAGAATTCACAGTGCTTTAAGCTATATGACCCCTAAGCAATTCGAAGAAACCAACGGCTTCAGTTTGTTAAATTAAGAATAGAGTTCGTGTCCGAGGATTTGACTTAAGTCCATATTACGAAACTTGATGTTTATACAGGGATTGATGTAATATAGTTATGTACAAAGATGTAACCGATTACGATTACTTACTTTAAGGAGGTGCTTTTTATGAAAAGTACAGTTAAAATGCTTGCTCCGGTTTCAGGGCAAGTAGTTGAAATGACTGAAGTTCATGATCCGATGTTCTCCGAAAAAGCAATGGGTGAAGGCTTTGGCGTGATTCCTAACTCCCAGAAAGTGGTAGCTCCAGTTTCTGGTAAAGTCATGCTTGTCGCATCCACGAAACATGCCGTCGGTTTGAAGACAGACGATGGACTTGAAGTTTTGGTTCACATGGGTGTTGATACTGTTGAACTAAATGGCGCTCCATTTGAAACGTTCGTTAAAGAAGGAGACAGTGTCAAAGCTGGTGACAAGATTGCTACAATGGATCTTGATGCGGTCAAAAAAGCAGGTAAGGTAACCGATATTATTGTTGCAATTACTAATACTGCAAAGGCTGTAAAAGAGATTCATGTTGAGAAAGGCGATATTCAAGCTGGTGCTGAAGTAGCGACTGTCGATTTGATGGCAGAAGGTGAAGCTACTGCAAAGCCAAGTAAGAATGTTGACTATGATCACCTTGGGAAAGATATCGTGAAAAATGTTGGTGGCGTTTCAAACGTTGATAATGTCATCCACTGTATCACACGTGTTCGTTTCTATTTGAAAGATGATAACAAAGCTAATGACTCGGTTATCAAGAATTTGAAAGGTGTCATAGATGTTGCTAAGGCTGGTGGCCAATATCAAGTTGTTATTGGACCCGCAGTTGAAGATGTCTTCGATGCCGTTGTTAAGGCATTAGGACCTGGTTTTGGTGGCGACTCCGAAGTCAAAACTAAAAAGGAAAAGGCACCTAAAGGTATTTGGCCAAAGACTAAATTCTATTTTAGTGCTCTAATTGGTGTTATTACAGCCAGCATGATGCCAGTTATCGGTTTGTTAGCCGCTTCTGGTATTTTGAAAGGATTATTAGCTTTGATTGTTTCTGCAAAGTGGCTTTCAGAGAAGAGCTCCACTTACATGATCATCAATGCGATGGGAGATTCAGTCTTCTACTTCCTTCCAATTTTAGTTGGTTTTACTGCTGCTAAGAGATTAGGAGCAAATCAAGTTATCATGGGTGTTATTGGTGGTGTACTAGCTTATCCAACACTAGTTACATTGGCTTCTAAAACAACTAGTACCCAAATGAATATCAATGCAAATTTCTTTGGTATTCCAATCCACGTTGCTAACTATACTTACTCAATTTTCCCAATGATTGCTGCAGCATGGTTGGCTTCTAAACTAGAGCCATGGCTCAAGAAACATATTGTTTTGTCATTACGGATGATTCTTAGTCCCTTACTAGAAGTATTTATTGTCAGTGCAATTATTTTAGTTATTGTTGGACCAGTTATCACATTGCTAAGTTCATACTTAGCTAATGGTATCGTTGCTCTATTGAATTTCAGTCCGGTTATTTCAGGAATACTGATTGGTGGATTCTATCAATGCTTGGTTATCTTTGGTTTGCACTGGGCCGTTATTCCGATTGTTGCTAGTCAAATTGCCACAACTGGACACAGTGCTTTGAATGCCATTGTTTCTGTAACAATGGTTGCTCAAGGTGCCGCTACAATGGCCGTCTTCTTCAAAACAAAGAAGAATATTGATATGAAACAAATTGCTGGTGCCGCAACACTTTCAGCCTTTGCTGGAGTTACAGAACCTGCAATGTATGGTATTAATTTGAAATATGGTCGTATCTTCTGGACTGCTAATATTGGTAGTGCCGTTGGTGGATTAATTACAGGTTTAATGCACGTTGATATGTGGGGCTTCGCTGGTTCTCTAATTGGATTTGCATCATTTATTAATCCAAAGGGAATTGATTCAAGCTTTACTGGCTTCCTAGTATCCTCCGCTGCTACAATCGTTGTTGCCTTTATTGCAACATACATGTTCGGATTCAAAGAATCTGACTTAGAGAGTAGCCACGCAGTTGAAAAGGTAAGATTAGGTAGTCGTGAACCTGCACAAGCTAACTAATAGATACAATAAAAATCTTTAAATAAAAAGTAGGAATGCTGTTTTATCAGCACTCCTACTTTTTATTTATAATAATTGTTGAAAAAATAATCTTCAGTTTTAAAAGTCATTTTATTTTTCCAGTATGATGATGATTGCATGATAGGCATATCGTTTAAAAAAACATATTCTGGATATGGAACATGCTTCTTTAAAAGTTTTGATTTGTAAATGAAGGATTCACTTTGAACTCTTTTTGTATTGACCTGATAATTAGTTGTCATCATAAACATAACGAGAGAGTAAGTTACGATAATAAAAATTGAAAAAAGTACCGTCAAGCATTTGATTACATTGGGTTTTGCTAAAGAGATGGCTTCAGTTAAATATTTAATTGCTAGAATAAATAAGAAGATAAATGAACTGAAGTATTCACGAACAAACATTGGTGCAAGGATAAAGAAAAATGGGACTGCCAGAGCTATAAAACTAAATAGGTAGAAGTAAGCATCAATGTGTTTGAAACTATTAAAGATAATAAAAGTTGCGAGAATTAAAAAAATGACAAAGGCAACCCCAATCCAACTATCAATTTTTGCAAAATCATGATTCAGTTTAGTTATTTTATAAAAATAAATATTGATGTGATAATTTAATTGAATATAAATGTTTATTGAAACGTAGTAAGCAGCGAAGAGAAAAGATAATGTCATCAAAGTATATTTAGTGATTTTATTTTTAACTTTTGAGGCTGCAATCACAATTATTGAAAGACAGATGATGGCAATAATTATCCAATTGAAAGTTATAATCCAAAAATGAGTTATATTGGTAAAATTATCAACGAACTTCTCAAATGAGAATGACACTTTTTTATAATGATCGCTGGCGTGATGGTACGATTCATTTGAAAACATAATAAATGAAGAGATTAATCCACCAATTGTATAGGCAATAGTTGGAGCAAGCGATAACTTGTTATTCATAAATAGAATTAATAGGGTAGCTATAATTCCAATCAGTACTTGATACAAAGTCATATGTTCAATAAACAAGCCCCCGATGAGCGGAATAAAAAGATAAATTAATATCGGCAAACGCTTTTGTGTTTCAATGTATTTTTTAAATAAGACAATGAATAAAAGCAATAAACTTATTGGTGGGAAATAGTTAATAAATCCAGCAAACCAAACGTAAATGTGTTGAATATAGCCTAATTGAGATATGACAAAAAATGATAAAGCTAGAACTAGTTGAATGGTTCCTTTATTAAATAATTCCCAAATGCACCAAATAAATAAGGTTATCGTGCTAGCGTAGATGACAGCTGCAAAAACGCTGCTATGCATAATCAACATTTCGGATAGGTTGCCTAAATATCGGCCATTGGAACTACCATCAAAAATTGGCTTGGGGCTGTAAAAGTTATGCTGCAACAGATACATTCCCTTTTTTCCCCACCAAAAAAAGTCATCTCCAACTGGGATGATTAAAAATGAAATTATAAAAAAGTATGAATATATGACAATAAATGCCAATTTACTTAATATTTGTTTACCCCTAAGCGACATTGAAATTGATCCCTCTAAATTCTTTACACTACAATTAATATCATAATCTAAGGATTTTTCTTTTACAATTGAATTTAGCAAGTGAACAAACAAAAAATCCTGAATTTGTGCAAATGGACTAAGAATTTCTTTAAATATTAAATTAATTGTTTATATTGAAAAGATTTGTCATATAATTTAATGACAAGCCTTTTTATTTGGAGGAATTAGTGTGGAAGAAGTTAAAATTAGACAAGCCCAACCGGAAGATTTGGAAGAGTTCTGGGAATTAGCTTTTAGTAATCAAAAGGCTAAATGGACCAAATTAAACGGTCCTTACTTTCATGATGACTTGCCCACTAAAGAAGAATTTTTAAGTGTTTATGCTTATCGAAATTGGATTAATAACAAAAATCATCTTCTCGTGACATATAATGATCAAATCGTCGGTTCAGTTGGAGCTGGTTTTGAAGATCGGTCATTAAAGCACTGGCTTGATATGGGAATTACAATTTATCATGAAGATATGTGGGACAAAAACATCGGTAGTCGAGCTTTGAATTTGTTTATGGATTATCTTTTTAAACTTTATGATTTACCTCATATCGGAATAACTACTTGGTCAGGAAATCCGAGAATGATGCACGTTGCCGAAAAAATAGGCATGAAAGAAGAAGCCAGGATACGCCAAATTCGATATTATCAGGATAAGTATTACGATTATATGGAATATGGGATTTTGCGTTCTGAATGGGAAGAATTGAGAAATAAATAATCAGTAATTGAGTTCTAGGTTGAGATGGTATCTTTACTTAGAATTTTTTTATTAGTAAAAAAGCCAGGACAATCGAAAAAATGATTATCCTGGCTTTTGCTATATCCATATGACGCCACTTAATTTCTGGTGTCATTGATGGTTTTTCTGATTTCTTTAAAAATATTAGTCGTTTGTTGGTCATCTTTCATTGCAGTCAAGACGAATAAAGTATCAATCAAAGAAATTTGAGCAATGATAGCATGCAAAGCTTCATTTTGATATTTAGTTTCTTCAGAAATAGATAGAAGCGTCAAATCAACGATTTTGGTCAAAGCTGAATTGCCATAGCTAGTGATACCGATTGTTTTAATGTTCTTTTCTCGTAATTTTTGAGCTAATTCTAAAGTATCTTTATTTTCGCCACTGTGAGAAATGACGATGGCACAAGTATTTTTTTTGAGCGTCGTTGCTAACATCAATTGCATGTGAAAGTCATTGGCGAACAAAGGGGTTTTATCTGAACGTAAAAATTTATGATAACCGTCCAAAGCTACTAAAGCGGATGCCCCTAATCCAAAGAAGGCGATTGTATCATAATCAGAAATTATTTTAATAGCTTTATCCAATTCCTCTTGAGTGAGGGTGTCCAAGGTTGCATTCAAGGCAGAAATGTTTGATGTAAAAACTTTTTTTGCCATTTCTAACGTGGAGTCGTTTGAATTGATCTCTTGAAATAGGTGATTTCCATCTTCTTTTCGAGTTTGCGAAGTCAAAAGATTTATTTTTAATTCTTGGAAGCTGTTAAAGCCCAGTTTTTTTGCAAAACGAGAAATTGAAGAGATGGAAGAATTAGTTTTTTTAGCCAGATCAGTGATAGTTAAGGATGAACTGGTCTGGGGATGCGTTAGTAAATAATCGGCAATGTCTTTAGATGTACCGGTTAAATTATCGTAATAAGATTTAATTAATATATTTATATTATTCTGCATAAGCCTTACCTCATACTATTAGAATACCATAACAGGTAATCGCTGAAAACTTTTTTTCTAATACATGTTGATTTATAAAAATAATTTTCATATAATGTAATTAATCAATGAAAGCGTTTTACAAAGGAGACTATAATTATGGATTTAGCAATGATTGGTTTGGGAAAAATGGGTATCAATTTGTCTGAAAATTTAATTAGAAATGATAACAATGTTGTGGCTTACGATTTAAATGAAGATGCCAAAAAAGCTGCTGTTAAACTAGGTGCTAAAGTGGTCGACAGTTTGGAAGAAGTTGTCATCAGTTTGAAACGTCCAAGAATTATTTGGGTGATGTTGCCAGCTGGAAAGCCAACGGATAAGACAATTCTTGAGTTGAGTAAAATCTTGGATTCTGATGATATCGTGATTGATGGTGGGAATTCATTTTATCAAGATTCTTTACGTCACAATCAAATTTTGAGTGGCGAAGATATTAAATTCTTCGATTGTGGAACTTCAGGTGGTCAAAGTGGAGCTAATAAAGATGGCAACTTTATGATTGGTGGCGATGATTATGAGGCCTTCAAGTATATTGAACCGATATTTAAAAGCATTGCAGAAAAAGATGGTTATTTATATACCGGAAAAGCTGGCAGTGGTCATTATTTGAAGATGGTCCACAATGGCATCGAATACGGAATGATGGAATCGATTGCAGAAGGATTCGATGTTTTAGAACATAGCCAATTTAAATATGATAACGAAGCAGTTGCTAAAGTTTGGTCAAACGGATCAGTCATTCGCGGCTGGTTGATGGAACTAGCTCAAGATGCCTTTTCTAATGATAAAAATTTGGAACATATCAAAGGCGTGATGCATTCATCTGGCGAAGGCAAGTGGACTTTAGATGAAGCTTTGAAGCTGCAAGTTCCAACTCCTGTCATTGGAATGTCATTGATGATGAGGTATCGTTCCTTAGAAGACGACACTTTCACGGGAAAAGTTGTTTCGGCTTTGAGAAACGAATTTGGTGGTCACGCAATCGAAAAGAAGTAAAATGTCAGTTCTTTTTAAATAGTTGAAAAATTTATGTAATAATATTAATTGTTTAGAAATCAATTTACGAGGAGTTTTATTTATGGAATACATGATTGGTGTTGATATTGGAACGACTAGTACAAAGAGTGTTTTGTATGATATGAAGGGCAAAGTTATTGCATATGCCAATAGTGGTTACCAATTATATCAAGACATACCAGATATGGCCGAAGAAGACCCTGAAGAAATTTTTTCAGCTGTAATTGATGTTTTAGGACAAGTTATTCGTAAAGGAAAAGTTAAACCAGATGAACTAAAGGGGGTTTCGTTTTCATCAGCTATGCACAGCTTGATTTTAATGGATAAAGATGACAAACCATTGACCAGAGCTATCACCTGGGCTGACAACCGTGCCGCTAAATACAGTGAAGAATTGAAGGCTAACGGTTTAGGAGCAGAAATATACGCCAAAACAGGAACGCCGATCCATCCAATGGCTCCATTGTCAAAAATATTATGGTTAAAAAATGAAAAGCCTGATCTCTATCACCAAGCTAAAAAGTTTGTTGATTTGAAGAGTTATGTTTTCTTTAGACTTTTTGGCGTTTATCGGATGGAGTATTCAATCGCTTCAGCAACAGGAATGTTCAATATTTTTAAATTGACTTGGGAACAACAAGCCTTAGATTTATTGGGCATTACTGAAGAACAATTGCCGGAATTAGTTGAACCGACTGATTCGATTTCTGGTTTAAATGAAAGATATTCAGAACTATTAGGAATTTCAACCGATGTGCCATTTATTTTTGGTGCTAGCGATGGAGTACTTTCTAATTTAGGAGTTGGCGCAATCGATCCTGGAGTCGTAGCGGTCACAATTGGAACAAGCGGCGCTGTTCGGGTAGTTGTTGATAAGCCGGTCGTCGATCCGAATGGAAAACTATTTTGCTATGCTTTGACCAAAGATAAATGGGTCGTTGGTGGTCCGGTCAATAACGGTGGGATTGTTTTTCGCTGGGTCAAAGATCAATTGTTTGCTCCTGAAAAGATAACGGCTGAACAAATGCAAGTTTCTACTTATGATATTTTGACGCAAATTGCAGAGAAGATTCCGGCCGGCTCAGATGGATTATTATTCCATCCATATCTCGGTGGAGAACGTGCTCCAATTTGGGATGCTTACGCTAGAGGATCATTTTTTGGTTTGACTAGAAAGCATACGAGAGCACATATGGTTAGGGCTGCTTTAGAAGGAATCGTCTACAATCTTTACATTGTAATGTTGACGATTGAAGGAGTTGCCGGCAAACCTAAGAGTATTCAAGCAACTGGCGGTTTTGCTCGTTCAGCCTTGTGGAGACAAATGTTAGCTGACATTTTTGAACAAGATGTCACTATTCCCGAAAGCTTTGAAAGTTCATGTTTAGGAGCAGCTGTTCTTGGGATGTACTCCTTAGATATGTTGACAGTTTATCGGCTGTAAAAGGCATGATAGGTGTAACTGATGTTCACAAGCCAAATGAAAAGAATTTTGAAGTCTATCGTGAATTATTGCCAATTTGGTTGCGATTATCAAAAGTTTTAGAACCTGAATATAAGAGTATTGCTGAATTCCAGAAGAAACATATGAAATAAAAAAGGGCACGCTTTAAAACGTGCTTTCTTTATAAATATACTTGTAAGCGGTAACAGAAAAGGAGCTAATTATGGACTTTTTAGTACTGATTTTAGGAGTGGCTTTGTTGCTATTTCTAATCATTAAGTTAAAACTCAACACTTTCCTATCACTGATTATAACTTCAATTGTTGTAGGAATTGGATTAGGGATTCCGATGACTAAAATTGCAACGAGTATTCAAGACGGTATCGGTGGACAGTTAGGTGAATTATCGATTGTCTTTGGATTTGGAGCGATGCTAGGTCGACTCGTTGCGGACGCAGGTGGAGCTTTTAGAATCTCACATACTTTAATTGAAAAATTTGGTAAAAAAAGATTGCAATTAGCAATCGTCTTAGCATCATTTATTATTGGGATTGCTTTATTCTTTGAAGTCGGAATGGTTCTATTAATTCCCATCGTCTTCGCAATTGCGCTTGAGGCTGGAGTTTCTATTCTTTATTTAGGGATTCCCATGGCAACTGCTTTGTCGGTCACTCATGGATTTTTACCGCCTCATCCGGCACCAACAGACCAACAGCAATCAGTGCTGTTTTGAATGCTAATGCAGGACATGTCTTGTTGTATGGAGTCTTGGTCGCAATTCCATGTGTTATTGTGGCTGGACCGCTTTATACTAAAGTGGCTCAGAAATTAACTCCTGATGCTTTTGATCGTAAAGGTAATTTGTCAGCATTAGGTCCACAAAAAGAATTTAAATTAGAAGATACTCCCAGATTTGGCATCAGTGTTTTAACATCATTATTTCCAGTTATCTTGATGGCTATTACTACTATTTATCAATTATTATTTAATAATGGATCAGTTCCCAAAAATCCTAGTATCTTAGATTCAATCATTGCTTTTATTGGAACACCTGCTATTACAATGACGATTTCTTTATTAGTAGCGATGTATACGATGGGATGGGCCAGAAGATTTGAGACTCCCACTATCATGAAAAGTTTAGAAGAAGCGGTTAAATCGATTGCTATGCTGCTCTTAGTTATTGGTGGTGGCGGTGCCTTCAAACAAGTTTTGATTGATGGTGGCGTTGGTGATTCCGTTATGGAATTATTTAGTGGCGTTAATATTTCCCCATTGCTACTTGGCTGGTTGATTGCTGTGGTTTTAAGAGTAGCTCTTGGTTCAGCTACAGTTGCTTCATTAACTGCAGCCGGATTAGTTCTACCATTAATGACTTCAGCTGGAGTTAACCCAGCTTTAATGGTTCTAGCAATCGGGGCAGGTTCCTTAGCGGCTTCTCATGTTAATGATGCAGGTTTTTGGATGTTTAAGGAATATTTCGATTTAACCGTTAAAGAAACATTAATGACCTGGACAGTCTTAGAGACCTTGATATCAGTGGTTGGACTGGTCTGTGTTCTTATTTTGAGCGTATTTATTTAAGGATTATTATAAGGATATTCTCATATTTTCAGAATATATCCTAACTATTTTCAAATTTATAAAAAGCAAAATGCCATTAAACCGGCGATAGATGAAACTTTTATTGCAAAACCATTACTTACATTACAGAAATTGGATATTTTGTAACTTGACAGACGTTGTTGTGTAATAAATACTTGTTAGTATATGCAACATAGCAAATGAGGGCTAAACAAATTTAAAGGATGTAATTAATTCATGAAAAAAGTTTTATCTATCGCTTTAGTAAGTACTATGGCTTTAACAGCAATCGCAGCATCAACAAAGACTGCTCAAGCTGCAGTCTCACTCGACAGTAACCATGTTCAAGTAGAAGCAGGTGATACATACAAGAGTATCGCTGCTAACGCTGGGGTAACAATCGCTGAACTTGAACAAGCAAACGGCCGTGAAGTTGGCGGATTTGACTTGATTTTCCCAGGTGAAACAGTAACATTACCTGGTGCTACAGCTGCTCAAGCAAGTACAGATAACTCTGCTACACAACAAGCAACACAAGCAACAACAGAAAATACTGGTTATCAAGCTCCTGCACAACAAACACAAACTCAAGATACACAAGCAACACAAAGTGCATCTCAAACAACACAAACAAACACTAATACAAGTGCTTCAACACAAACATCAACATCACAATCAACTGGTACATCACAAGGAACATACAAGATTTCTTTCTATGATCCAGCTGTCTTAGGTTCAAACATGGGTTACTCCGGTGTTGCCGCTAACCTATCAGTATTCCCTAAGGGTACACAACTAAGAATCACACTTTCTGATGGTACTGTCTTGAACAGAACTGTTAATGATACAGGTACATTTGCATACAGTAACCCTAACCAATTAGATGTTGCTATGCCAAATAACCAAATTCCTTCATACGGTGTTACAACAGCATCTGTTGAAGTGGTTTAATTTAAAATTAAATACTAAATCTCTTAACTTAGACAAATGAGATAAAAAAGACTTGATTAAGTTCAAGTCTTTTTTTTATTAGATTTTTTCTAAGAAAGCCTCTGGTCTAATTGAACTTTTAATCCTATACTAAGGACTATAAGGAGGGGGAACGTATGAAAAATACAAGTTCTGATTGTACCGAAATCCTAGTGGGAAAAGCTGCTAGTATGGATGGTTCCACCATTGTCGCTCGTAATGAGGATGGCTATGGCCCAATTAATCCAATTAAATTTGTCGTTCATGAAGCTAAGACTCAAGAAGATTCCGTTTATACTTCAGTAACTACTGGGGTTAAAGTTCCATTGCCAGACCACGCTTATCGTTACACCGCTACACCACAAGCTGACCAAAGCGATGGTCAGTATGAGGAAGCTGGTATCAATGAATTTAACGTTGGGATGAGCTCAACTGAGACAACTGCTACTAATGCGAGAGTTTTAGGCTATGACCCATTAGTACACGATGGCGTTGATGAAGAAGCCATGTTGACATTAGTTTTGCCTTATATTAAGACTGCTAAAGAAGGAGTTATGCGTCTGGGCAAGCTCCTTGAAAAATATGGTACTGGTGAATGCAATAGTATCGCTTTCAATGATAAGAATGAAATTTGGCTTTTAGAAACAGCCGGAGGACACCATTGGGGTGCAATGCGTTTACCCGATGATACTTATGCTATCGTACCTAACCAAACTGTCATGCAAGAAGTTGATTTAAAGGATACTGATAACTTCCTAGTTGCAACTGATTTGGTCGATTTTGTTGAGAAACACCACTTGAATCCACAACCAGGTCACTTTAATTTCCGTGAAATTTTTGGAACTCAAAGTGAAGCTGATGCTTATTACAACACGCCACGGACTTGGTACGGTCAAAAATTGTTCAATCCAGAAATTGACCAAGAACCAACTGATCAAGACATGCCATTGACAAGAAAACCAGCTAAGAAATTGGCTATTGAAGACGTGGAATTCTTCTTATCTTCACACTACAATGGCACAAAGTTTGATCCATTTGGAACTTTTGCTTCTGGTACCAAAGATGAACAGAAGCAATTTCGTTCAATTGCGATGGACCGAAACCAATGTTCATCAATTTTACAAATTAGAAATGATGTCGACGACAAACATTCAGCAATTCAATGGGTTGCAATGGGCTTTTTTGCTTATAGTCCATATGTACCATTCTTTACTAATATTTTGGACACTCCAGAAGATTATAAGAATACGACAACTGATGTTTCAGTAGACAATGTGTATTGGCTAGAGAAGACCTTGTCAGTTTTGATTGAACCACATTTTCACGAGTATTCAGACACTGTCAATGCTTATCTAGATGCATGTCAATCCTATGCTAGACAACGAGTTGAAGAAACTGATGAAGGTATCCCTGATCAAGATATTTCACAATATCTGACTCAGAGCAATCAAAAAACAGCTGGAGAAATTTCTGCTCGCACACACGCTTTATTTGACCAAATCGTCAAGAAAGGCTTGATGTTATCGAAAACTACTTGGGAAAAAGGTCAAAATTTATAGAATATAAATTTATTGAAGACTCGAAAAAAATCGAGTCTTTTTTGTTGATTAACGAATTAAATGTTTTAATATACTTAATAATATATAAATTCGGTGGTCGCAATGAAAAAATTTATTTTTGTAATTATTGCCATAATAGGTCTCCTTATCCCGGCGGGTTTGCCAACTATGGAAAAAGAAGTTGCAGCTACTTCTAATTCAGAATCAGTTAAAAGACAAGTTCCAACGTTATTTTTTCATGGCTTTGGCGGGACAGTCCGTTCGATGGACTATTTAATCGATCAATCGCAAATGGACGGTTACGCTACTAGAACCTTGACTGTGACGATTAATCGTCAAGGACAAGTTATTAAAACAGACGGAATTTGGGAAAAATCAGCCAAAAATCCAGAAATTCAAGTTTTGTTTGTCGATAATCATGAATCAGATTATCACCACACAGCACGATGGATCGATAATTTATTGAGAATGCTTCATAATAAGTATGGTGTCACCAAGTTCAACGCTGTAGCTCATTCTTGGGGTAATAATGCTGTAATTTATTATTTGCAGCATTATAGTCAAAAGACTAATCAGCCTCAAATTGAATCTTTGGTAAATATTGCTGCACCAATGCAAATTTTGAATCGCGATATTTATCGACGTAATGATTGGCGTTATTCGCAGCAATTAAAAAAAGATTTCCAAACGTATACAGCTCAAGGCTCAACGATTAGAAATCTTCATATTCGAGAATTAAATATTATTGGTCAATTATCTCCAGAAGACCATTTTGACGAAGCTGTTCCAGTTTCCTCAGCAGAATCGCTTAAGAAAATTTTTAAGGGACCAAATCAAACTTATCGAGTAAGACTTTTTACTGGAAAAAGGGCAGAGCACAGTGCTTTAACCAGAAGAAATCCTCGGGTCTTACATGTGATGGAACGCTTTTTATGGGGTCAACCTTAAAATTAACATAACAAATTCATTAATTCGTCACATTTGTTCTTTAAAGTGTCACTTGTAAATTATTAAATAATAAATTAGGTGATATGATGAATTTTTTGATTATGATAGTAGTTTTCTTCTTAGGACTTTTTCTGTTGATGTTTGGAAACTACGTAAAAAATAATATCATCTCAAAACTATTTTATTTTGTCGGCGCTTGCGGTGTTTTATTAGCAATGTACATCGCTTGGCCTAAATGATTATTCAATTGCGATTAGTTGAACGTTATCGACTAAATCCGATTGTCTGATTTTGGCAAGTAAATCGTCAATAGTTCCATTGAGATGACCAATATCAAGTGAAATGACGACTGTGGCCGTATTGTGAATCGGAATATTTTGGTTAATGGTTAAAATAGACGCATTTGATTCAGAGATATCAACGAGTACTTTGGATAAAATACCTTGTTGGTGTTGGAGCATCATAGAGATTACTGCTTTGCGGTCGTTCATTTCTTCGTCAGGTAAAAAAACTAAATCTTTATACTTATAGTAAGTACCTCGACTGATGCCAACGACTTTAACAGCTTCACTGACATTGTTGACTTTCTTGGTTTCAAGCAGGTTGCGGGCTTTTATAACTTTATCAAATGATTCTGGAAGAATTGAACTATCGACGATATAATACCTTTCCATTATTTGCCTCCTCAAACAATTTATATATTGTATAAATTATATCATGCTATTTTGGGCAATTCGCAAAATTTCTTAGATAAATGAGGACGGAAACTGTTAAGTATTTCATTTTTTTGCTATTCTTATGATGATTGGAGATGTTGATTTTGAAAACTTTAGTAGTAGTTTCTCATCCGGAGATAAACAATTCACAAACGCAACAATTTTTATTACAAGGTGCAAAATTGCAAGATGTTATTTGGCATCACGTTGAAGGACTGAGTGAAATTGACGTCGATAAAGAACAAAAATTGTTGATGTCGGCTGATCGAATCATTTTTCAATTTCCACTTTACTGGTATGCCGCACCTTCAGGCTTGAAGAACTGGGAAGATAAAGTTTTAACAAGAAACTTTATTTATGGCGATGATAATGAAAATTTAGGCGATAAAGAATTCGGAATAGTTGTCAGCACCGGGATGCCATTAAAAGATTTTCAACGAGGCGGTACGGAAAACATTACTATCGATGAGATTATGGCTCCCTATCACGCAATTGCTGATCGAGCTAAGATGAAGATTTTGCCAACCTTTAAGATTCCGCAATTTCAATATATGGATGAATCTAAGCAAATGCAATTATTGATTGACTATCAACGTTATCTGACGCAGGCTTATCCTGATAGTTTAAGCAATCGTCAAGCGTGGTTTGAACAAGAATTTGCTGATCGCATCAAGAATTTTGATGACACGGACTGTACTCATTGCGATGCGATTTTGAATACCTTTGCACAGCGTCGTGAAGATATTACTCAATTGAAGAGTACCATCAACTTAATCAAACAAGGGGAGGACGAATAATCATGGATGAAACAGGAACATGGCTTGCAAAAGAGATTTCTGAGTTAGCTAAAAAGCAAACCGCCTATGAGAATCGTGCCTTCTTGTTGGCAATGAAAAAAGTTGTTAAAGAACAAAACGAACGAACCGAACTTCTAAAAGGTGAAGTAGATGGCAGACTCTGGAATCATGAACAATGGTAATAAATAAATAATATAAGTAGCTGTTTATCTGATTGGTGATTTAAAATATAAGATAAACAGTTTTTTTAAATTGAAATGTTAGTTAACACTAGTAATACAAAAGACAATCATTTTGACTGGTTGTAACTGAGACGGTATCATGTCTTTAAACGGGGGGCAATAATGAAATGAAATATATTTTAACTGGAGCAACAGGACATTTAGGCGGTCAAATTTATCAAGAACTTATCAAATTAGTATCGAGCCATGATGTAACTGCTGCCGTTCATACGGTTTCAAAAGCTAATCATTTAAAAGAAGCTGGTTCAACAATTGTACCGATTGATTTTTTAGATGAGGATTCTTTAGTTTCAGCATTTAAGAATCAGGATGTTTTAATTTATGTGCCTAGCAAGAGTCACAGCAGTTTTAGTCGAGTCAGTGAATTAGAAAATGTTATTGAAGCTGCTAAAAAAGCTAACATTGGTCATATGTTAGCCATGGGATTCATTGCTGATCAGATAAATAATCCCTTTGATTTGTCGGCATTTTATGGCTACTTGCCACGTCGTTTAGCTTCAAGTGGCTTGTCTTATACGATTATTAGAAACGCTTTATATGCAGACCCATTGGTACCTTATTTGCCAGAGTTGATTGAAAGAAAGAATATTATTTATCCAGTTGGGAAAGAAGCTTTGACATTTATCAGTCTAAAAGACAGTGCCAAGGCTTTTGCAAAAGTGGCTGCTACTAAAGAATTGTTGAAGAATGGAAAAATCTATACCTTCACTCAGACTAAAAATTACACGATGCCACAATTGGCAGAAGTTTTGTCTGATGTTGCAAAATCTAAAATTGGTTATCAACCAGTAACTTTAGCAGAATTCGCCCAAATTTATAATGAAGGAAACGAAGGCCACATGTTGTCATCCATGTATGATGCTGGTGGTCGTGGCTTGTTATCTGAAGTCAGTCTCGATTATCAAAGCGTGATGGGACATCCGGCTCAAGATTTAGAAGAATTTCTCAAAGAAAATTATCAAGCGTAATCAAAAAGAGGTTTATCAATTCCTATTGGGAATCGGTAGACCTCTTAATTTTTTGTTCAACTAGAATATTTTTGGTGATATCTTGTAAAGTAACGTCATTAAATTTTCGCAAAGCTGCCATTTGCGCATCTTCGTAATAACTGCTGAGAACTTTTTGAATGTTGCCACCCACAATGCAATTGCTATTAGTATGTGAATCGACTGTGAACAACTTTTTATTTCCTTCGACGGCTAAATAGATATCTAATAGGGTGATTTTATCTGAATCTTTAGATAATTTTGCTTCTGCAGTACCTTTTTTAGTATCGATCAAGTCAGCATTGCGTAAATTTCCCATTAATCGCCTCACGACGACAGGGGATGTTTCGATGCTTTTAGCAATCAGCTCACTAGATAGTTTTTGGTCTTTATAAATCTCAATAAAAGCTAAGATGTGAACTGAATCGCTGAATTTTGTAGAAACTCTCATTTGAATTACCTCAATATGCAACTTTTAATCATACAGCTAGTATCATATGATGAGCGTTTAGGTAAGTCAAATGTTAAAATATGTTTGCATAAAATGATAATTTTAATTAAATCTAAGATTAAAGAGCGGGTAAATCAGAATTCAATTGTCTTGCATGATGATTTCAAAGTAGTATCATCAAACTTATTGTGAGGAGTGATATGCATTAAAAATTCAATACAAACGAGGACTGTAGGTCTTGTTGCTGGCTTGATTTTGAATGCCTTTGGTAATGGCCTTTGTATCTCGGCAGATATGGGAAGTGGCCTGTGGACGGTTGCTGCTGTAAACTTGGATAAATGGTTGGGCTTAAATACTGGATTGTTATTATTTATTTTTGGAGTTATCAATGCCTTGACTAACCAAGTCTTAATTAAACATTTTGATGGTAAAAGATTAGTCGGTGAAGTCTTATATGTGATGTTCTTCAGTTATTTTGTTGATGTCTTCACCAATTTATTGAACAGCATGGGAATACCTAATTTACCAATGTTGATTAGAGCCGTATTATCTTGTTTAGGAGTTGTTTTCTTCTGTATTGCAATTTCGCTTTACCAAAGAGCCAATATTGTTATGCATCCTAATGATGATACAACTAATATTTTGCGTTTCTTCTACTTAAAGGGTAATGCTACAGCTGCTCAAGTAATTGACTTTTTGCCACCAATCATCTTGATTATCATTGCTGGAGTTGCTTTAAAAGCAGTTTATTCAGTCAATGTCGGAACATTGTTCTCCTTTATTTTCAACGGGATTTTAATTGCGACTGCAGATAAATGGATCTGGCCCGCTTTGAAACATAATTTTAAGACACAAAATGATTAATATTTCAAAATAACTCAATACGCTGAAATTTTTTCTGATTCGTTATATAATGTGATTACAGGATTTAGGAAACGCTTACAAAAGTGACCGAATCCTGGATGAGTTTTAATAATTAATTAGGTGGTGCGTATTGATGAAATTAAACGACAATACCGAGGCAAAGAAAGTGTTATCGGAGCTGTATACCGATATTAATAATGCAAAGAACTTAGACAAAGAAGATTATAGTAAAAATTTTGTTTTAAAAACCTATAATTTATTAGATAAGAATTATTCATTCCAGTACCTATTTGGTAGATTACGTGATGATCGTAAAGTACAAGCTGTTTTGAATAAAATGGACAATGGGGTTGATTATAAAGAATCAATTGACCAATTTGCACATAATGTTGGTTATGCCATCAATTAAACTTAAAATAGAATAAGTTTCACTAGTTATAAGCGACTCGTCATATTTTGATGAGTCGTTTTTTTAATTCAAATAATGTTGCAAACGCAACAAAAAGAAGATACAATGTCTTCTAGATGAAAGGAAGTAAAACTTTTTGGTAGACATTTTAAGGTCGATTGGCGTGATTGCTAGGTCATTAGATTCAATCAGTAATATTGAATTTAAAGAATATAATTTGACTAAAGGTCAATATTTATATTTAGTGCGGATCTATGAAAATCCAGGAATTATTCAAGAAAAATTAGCTGGGATGATTAAAGTTGATCGCACGACGGCAGCACGAGCAATTAAAAAATTAGAAAATAATGGTTTGATTGTTCGTAAACAATCACAAGATAACCGTAAGGAGAAAAGACTCTTCGTGACCAAAAAGGGGAGCGATATCTATCCAATCATTCATCGAGAAAATATTTATTCCAATAAGGTTGCTTTAAAAGGATTAACTAGTGATGAGAAAAAGTTGGTAGCAAAACTCCTTAAGGTGGTTGAAAAAAATACTGCTAGCGATTGGGAATATGTAAAAAAAGGTAATAAACGGATTTATTAAGATTAAGGAGAATTTAAATGACAAAAGTAGTTGTTGATAATAAATTTTGGGAGTTATTCCCGGAGGCACAAATTAGTACTTTAACGATTCATGGAATCGATAATCATGTGGATGAAAAAGATGATCCTTATTTTGCAAAACTTTTAAGTGATGCAACTGAAGAGTCAAAGCAGTTTATCACAGATGAAACTTTCCGTAAAAATGAAGTTATTGATGAATGGCGCCAGGCTTTTCGAGAATTCAAAACTAAAAAGGGCGCAAGATGTTCAATTGAAGCTTTGTTGAAGAGGGTCAGCCAAGGACATGAATTTTCACCAATCAATCCTCTAGTTGATATTTATAATAGTATCTCGTTGAAATATGGAGTTCCTTGCGGTGGCGAAAATCTTAATGCCTTTGATGGCGATATGCATTTGGGAGAAGCCTCTGGAGGCGAAAGCTTCAAACCTCTAGGAGCAACTGAAGATTCACCAGCACTTCCCGGGGAAATCATTTATTATGATAATTCAGGAGCCATTTGTCGTTGCCTAAACTGGCGTGAAGCCCAAAGAACGATGTTGACTGAAGATACAACTGATTCGGTTTTGGTTATTGAAGCAATCAATCAAAAGCAAGCTCAACGTGCTCAAGAAGCAATCGTTGAACTAAAAGAATTGATTGAGAAATATTTCAAGGTTGATGGCAAGATTGAACATCTAACTAAAGACCATGTAGAAACGATTAATTTATAAAATAAAAGACGCAATTCTGACTTTTTTAAAGTCAGAATTGCGTCTTATTTATTTTTGGTGGTTATTGTTGGTCGCGGTCGACCATTCCAAAGGTTAGAACGATGATACCAAGGATTAGAGCTACAACGAAGTAGAAGAAGACAACGGGAATGCTGATGCCCATTCCTAAAGAAATACCAATCAAGTAAGGTCCAATAGTAGCACCAATTCGACCAATTGATTGAGTAAATCCGATTCCCATACCACGTAATTCCATTGGATATTGCGTTGGTGTTAAAGCAATCAGAATTCCCCAGGCTCCTAAAGTAAAGAACGATAACATCGCTGCACTAAGGATAACGAGCCAAGTTTGTTGGGCTGTTCCGAATAAAAAAGCACCGACAATTGTTCCAGCTAAGTATATTGTTAGAACTTTTTTACGACTGATTTTACCCATTAAAACAGCGGCTAAGTAATAACCTGGTAATTGAGCAAAACTCATGATTAAAGTGTAGCCAAAACTATGAACGATTGAAAAGCCACGTTTAACTAGAACACTAGGCAACCACAAGAAGAGTCCATAGTAAGTAAACATAATGATGAACCAAAGAATACTCAAGCAAAGAGTTGATCTTCTAAAATCTGAAGACCAGATTTGGGAAAGAGAAATCTTAAGATTCATCTTTTCGTTTTTGACATTGGTCTCATCTGGCAAATGACGACGAATGACTAGGGTATACAAAGCCATGATTGAAGTAATGATTACTGTAAATCTCCAACCAAAGACTGGCATGAATAAGAATGCCAATAGCGAAGCAGCAATCCAACCGATTGCCCAGAAACTATCAACTAAAATCAACATTCTAGAGCGCTTGTGGCCAGAAAAAGCGTCCGCAATAATTGTGGTAGCAACTGGTAACTCTCCACCCAAGCCGATTCCGGTTACGAAACGGACGAAGAGAAATTGTGAAACGTTAGTTGTTAGGGCAAGACCGAGGTTACTAACTGAAAAAATCAATAACGTTATAATAATAATATTCTTCTTACCAAATTTATCGGCTAGATATCCAAACAATACGGCACCGATAATCATTCCCACGGTTGTAATTGAACTTACTAGTCCAATCTGTCCATCAGCAAGGGCCCATTCCTTTTTGATCAAGGGCATGATGAATGATAGTAAAGCAACATCTAAAGCATCGAATAACCAAGCAGTTCCGATAACGAAGAGTAATTTTAAACCACTCCTATCTTTTACCTGTACATTATTCAAAAGCCAAGTACCTCCTAAAATTATATTAGTTTATTACTATTTTTATTAAAGGTAAAATTTACCTTAAATAGCATAAAATAAGACTAGCATTAGTCTTATTTAAGTGCAAGCTATTATGCTAATTTGTATAATTTTGCAGGCCGACCGCTCTTGCCATGCTCAATGCCGACTTCAGAAAATAGGTGGCCGTGGGTCTTACGAAAGTTCGAGTTATCAATCTTTTCAACAGGTTCTTTTAAAAAGACAGCATAAACTTTACGAGCTTGTTTGAGTGTAAAGTTATCGCCAAGAATCAATAAAATCGTGGGCAAATAATCAAGTCGATTTCTGATGCGTTTAAATGCTAAACGTAAAATCAAGGCGTGATCGGACACGAGATTGTTTTCACTATTAAACTTTTGAATATTATTATAGAATTCATTTTCATTTATATTTTCATTGAGTGTTTCAAAGACTAATTGTTGATTTTTTAGAAGGTATTGTTGGTCATTGTGATCGACTTCAAACCATTTGACATCTTTAGCCCCATACCCAGGCGTCAACTCAGGCAAGTAGGGTAAATAAGTCATATAGGTCAGAGCAATTTCTCTTCCCGTGATAGTCCGCTTGATATTGCTGAAAGTCGCCAGTTGTTCGGTATTAAAGTTGGATAAATCAATGCCCATCTTTTCCTTCACCAAGCGTAAAGATGCTTCTTCCGCATTTTCGTTAGCACGTAATAGTGTCGTAGGCAATCCCCAGCGATTGGCATTTGGACCAAGCGAGTTTTGAACTAAAAGAACTTGAACTTTATCTGTTTGACAGTTGTAACCCCAAACAATGTTAACGATATTAATCATTAGATTATTATTTAATTTTGAATCCTGCATTTGCGACGACACCTTCTAATTATTGATAAATTAATTATAATTTACTTCTCGTCTAGTTCCAACAATCTGAGGTTTTATTATTGGTAGAAAGTAAAAAAAAGAGTAAATTCATGTTAAATGAATTTACACTTTTTGCCTAAAAAACGTTGATCAGGACAGTTCCTGATACTACCAAAAATAATCCAGCTACTGAGTATAGCGATAAGGATTCGTGGTAAAAGACGATTCCAGCGACCGTCACCAATATCAATCCAACGCTACCCCATGTAGCGTAGGTTAAGCTCAAAGGAAGTCTCTTTACAACATGGGACAAAATGAATAGGCATATTAGATATGACATTAATGTTCCCACCGTCGGTAATAAATTGGTAAAACCGTCAGTTTTCTTTAAAAGAGATGTTCCCAGTACTTCAAAACCGATTGACATCATTAATAGTAAGTAGTTCATAAGCATTTCCTCGGTCCAATTTTTTCTCCCAATATCATACCTGATTTTTTTAAAAAAGACACTCATTTTTTGAAAAATATTTTTATTTTTTTCATTCCAAAAATATTGACTTTGAAAGAAATGTAAGGCCATATATTGGTGGTTATTTATTAATTAAGTGAAAGTGGTGGTCAAAATGCTGTCATTTCAAGATGAATGGGCAATTTTTAAACTACAAATGAAGATAGCTTTAGAAGATAAAATAGCTTTTTTCTATACTTTAGTGATTCCAGCAGCAATGCTTTTCATAAATAAAAGCCAAAATTTTCAAGACAATGCGTCTATTTATATTTATTGGTCTTACATTGTGGTCAGTACTATTTTAAATGGCTTTTTATTGAATTTAGTTCGTCTACGAGAAAATGGTTTTCTTAAAACTTTCTCTTATATCGTTGGCTCTAAATATCCAATTATAATTACATCATTATTCGTTCAGTTATTGATTATTCAAGTTGAAATTTTACTATTCAATTTTGTAGTGACAATTTTTATTACCAAAGTTTCTTGGGTGACGTTTTTATACGGTTTTTTGACCACTTTTTGGGCGACAATCGCATGTGCAGCAATGTTATCAGGCTTATTGCTATTAAAAGTCAAACAAGCTTCATTTAACATTTTGATAAATCTTTTTTTATTGCTTGGTTTGATTTTTCTAGGACTTCATCCAAGTGGAATTTGGAAATATCTTTTAACCATTATTAATCCTTTTCAATTGATTGATGTTTTATATGCAATTCACTATCATTATCATCTCCTGGGAGTGGTAGTTTTAACTTTCACAATCATTTATTTGATATTTAGCTTCTTTGTTTTTATGAAAATGTCTATTAAGAGTCAGATGAAACGGGTGTAATGATTATGAAGATTGAAGATTTTAGTTTTAATTATAAGTCAAATGTCATTTTTGATCGGGTGAATTTTTACTTTGAAGATAAACAAATAAATTTTGTTTTGGGCGAAAATGGTTCTGGAAAGACAACCTTACTTGATCTGATTGCTGACGTCGATTCGACTCGACCCAAGAACTTTGTGGGCTTTCCGCCACCAGCACAAATAGCTTATTTGTCACAGGGCAATAATTTTAATGATGAATTGACAGTTAATGATATTTTAAAGTTTTTACCGCAATTAACGGATGTTAATAAATTCAAAACGCCAGCAGTAATTAAAAAGTTAAAGAATGTTAAATTTGGAGACCTCTCTGGTGGTGAAAGAAGAATTGTTTTAGTATTTATTAACATTGTGATTGAACGAGAATTATATATCTTTGATGAACCAGAAACTGGCATTGATTTAAAGCAATCTCAGGAAATTTTTGTTTGGCTCCGGGAATTAGTTGAAAGAGGTAAGACAGTTATTATAACGACTCATAAGCTCGATAATATCAGTGACATTGATAATGTGAATTATATTAAGAATGAGCAAGAAGTTTTAGTGGATAATTTTTTGAAGGTAAAATCACGAATGGCCTTCTAAATTTTAGGTTTGTCTACCTGAAATTTAGAAGGCTTTTTTGTCCCTACTCTAATTGACTTTTAATTTAATTATAATTAATATTAATATTTATATATATCTATTTTTGAGAGGGATGAGTCTATGGACGATAGTTTAAGCGTTGACAGTGCTATCAAAGACACGCTGCCAACAGTATTTGGATATATAGGAATTGGGATTTCATTTGGAATTGTCGCTGCTGCAGCTGGATTGAGCGTCTTGAATGCCACCTTGATGTCAATGATAGTTTATGGAGGATCAGCACAATTCATTTTGGTCAGTTTACTAACGATTGGCACGCCGATGGTGTCGATTATTTTGTCAGTTTTTCTGGTCAATTCGCGGATGATTTTGATGAGCATGACGACCGCTAATTTCTTTAAAAAGAATTCGCTTTTAGAGAATATTCTGGTCGGCAGTCTGATTACTGATGAGAGTTTTGCACTGAGTATGAACAAGCTGAACTTTACCGATGGTAAATTGTCATTCAAATGGTTCAATACAGTGAACTTACTAGCTTATCTAGTTTGGGCAGCCGCTACCATGGTTGGGGCAATGTTAGGCAAAGTTATCAGTGACCCCAAACAATTGGGGCTGGACTTTGCTTTGGTCGCTATGTTCATCGGTTTGTTGTACCTGCAAATCATCAATGACCACTCGATTTCTTTGAAAGTTCAATTGTTGGTGGTTTTGATTATGTTGCCGTTAGTTTATTTTGGACTGATTTTTATTTCCAGCGACCTGTTGATTCTAGTTGTTACCTTGATAGGTTGCACGTTAGGGGTGATCTTGAAACATGCCATCGACTGAATTTATAATCTGGACCATTATCGGTTGCGGGGTCGTGACTTTGTTGTCTAGAATCATGCCATTTATTTTATTGAAGAAATTCAATTTGCCAGCTAAAGTCGTAGAATTTTTAAGTTTCGTACCAATCACGATTATGGCGGCACTTTGGTTTGAAAATCTCTTTGAACAACGCTTAGGTCAACTACCACAAATTGATTACGCTAATTTATTGGCCTCGGTTCCAACCGTTTTAAGCGCTATTATCACCAAAAAATTATTAGTCATCGTCGTTGTGGGGATAATATCCTTGGCATTCGTACGATTAGTTATTTAGAAGAGAGCGGAATATAACATGGTCAGCTTTCGAGCATTAAGGCAAATAGCCCCTGGTAATCGTACTTTGATTACCAGGGGCTATTTGTTTTAAGCACAAAAAGCTATGTTATATTCCGCGTTTATGCTGCAAATTTAGGGAAAAAATAATTATATCTCAAACTCATTTTTTTGCACTTTTCTTCTATAATGGAATTGATAAAAGGGGTGAAGAATATGAAAGCAGTAGTTGTTAGACATGCAGGTGGACCAGAAGTTTTGGAATATACCGACGTAAAAACGCCTAAGGTAAGACCAGGCTGGTCATTAGTTCAAGTTAAAGGTTTTGGTATCAATCATTCGGAGATTTTTACTCGAGAAGGGCAATCACCCTCTGTGAAATTTCCAAGGATTTTAGGAATTGAATGTGTCGGTGTTGTTTTTGAGAGCACGAGTGACGATTTAAAAGTTGGTCAAAAGGTAATCTCCATTATGGGAGAGATGGGTCGAGCCTTTAATGGCTCTTATGCTGAATATGTACTTTTGCCAAATGAGCAAATTTATCCAGTTGAGACCAAGTTAGCTTGGAAAGATTTAGCGGCAGTTCCCGAAACTTTCTATACTGCTTTTGGTTCATTGAAATATTTAAATGTAGCAAAAGATGATTCAATTTTGATTCGTTCAGGTGCTAGTGGCGTCGGTGTGTCAGCTTTGAGATTGCTCAAGGCAAAGTATCCGGAGATTAAGGTTACAGGCTCTGTTCGGAAAATGAGTAAAGCAGAAACGCTCTTTGACAATGGTTACGATGCTGTTGTTGAAGATCAAAAAGGTAAATTAATTACCTCTAAGAAGTTCGATAAGATTCTAGAATTAGTTGGTCCCGCGACATTAAAAGATAGTTTCAAACACGTTTTAAATGGCGGCATTGTTTGCTCAACTGGTGAATTAGGCGGCCAGTGGAATATGGATGGCTTTGAACCGATCGGCGATATTCCTAATGGCACTTATTTGACTTCCTTTAGTTCAGGTGAAGTTGATGCGCAGAAATTGAATGAAATGCTTACTTATATCGAAAAATATCATGTTCCCGTTGCTCCAACGAAAGTTTATTCACTAAGTCAGGTCAAGGAAGCTCATGAGTACTTAGAAAGTGGTCACAATATAGGTAAAGTTGTAGTAGTACTTTAAATTTTTCATATTGGATAAAATATTATATCATCGAAGGTGATTAAAGAGAGGAATAATAATATGGAAAAATTCTCATTGATTATAGTTCTATTTGCGGCCTTAGCGACACCGCTGATAACCGCAAAGTTTCATCTCCAACGAATGCCAACGGCTATTTCTGAAATTTTAATGGGAATAATCCTTGGTAAAACGGGATTAAATATCATTCAGCCCGATACTGGAGTACAGTTTATTGCTAACTTAGGTGTGATTATGCTGATCTTTTTAGGAGGAATGGAAATTAATTTTTCCCTAATGAAACCAAAAGAAGATGAAGATTCTTTTTCGCCATTAGGAGCTTCTGTTAAGGGGTTTTTGACGATTTTAGGGATGTCATTAATTCTTAGTGGAATCTTGTATGTCACAGGCATATTTAATGACTTTATTTTATCGGTTATTTTGATTAGTACGATTGCTTTAGGGGTCTTGATTTCATTTCTTAAAGAAGCAGGTTTGTTAGATTCTGAATATGGACAAACTATTTTACTAACTTCTGCTTTTGGTGAATTCATTCCACTAGTAGCCCTAACCGTTTATTCGGCTGTTCAACAAAAGAATTACTTGTCCGTTTTCGGATTGCCGGTAATTTTTATTATCGCTATTTTCTTGTTGCGGCGTTTCAACCGTATTTATGACTTTTTTGAAGATATCGATAAAACAACGACGCAATTAGATATTCGCTTAGCTTTCTTTTTGATTTTTACTTTGGTAACTTTTGCCGAACAAATTGGTGCTGAGAACATTTTAGGAGCCTTTTTAGCCGGAGTGGTTATGAAATTACTTCAACCAGGAGAGGAAACTGAAGAAAGATTGAGTTCAATGGGTTATGGATTCTTTATCCCTGTTTTCTTCATTACCACTGGAGTAAATTTGAATTTAAGAACGCTGTTAACTAATAAGATGGCTTTGATTCTGATTCCAGTCTTCTTAGTTGCCTTTATTATTTCTAAAGGAATTATTTTCTTTGTCTTTAGAAAGAGATTCGGTAAACGCTTGTCACTGGCAGCGGCTGTTTTGACGTCGACAACTATTACGATGGTCTTGCCAATTCTTGAAGTTGGGAGAAACCTGAAATTGATTAGTACAGCCCAATCGGGTTCCATCACTTTGGCCGCCATTATCACTTGTATAATTGGCCCAATGGTCTTTAATAAGATTATTAAAAATAAGTCTATATCATAATTTATATATAGGAAGAAATACCGACATATTTTACCTTGGTAGGTTAGAATGATCATGTAAATTGAATAAGATAAAGGACGGGATTTTTAATGAAGAAAAAATATGAAGCAAGTACTGCTGAAAATCATATTGATATTGTTAATATTGCTAGTCTTGAAGGTCGTGTCAAAGACCATATGAGTAACGAGAAGGGTGCCTTTGGTTATATCAGAGGTGGCTCTGAAGACGAATGGACGATGAGACAAAATACCGAAGCCTTTAATGATAAAGAAATTATGCCTCGGGTTTTGCAAGGTATCGATCACGCCGACTTGTCAACAAAATTATGGGATATTGACTTGAAGACCCCAATTATTCAAGCTCCATCAGCTGCTCAAGGATTGGCTAACGCTAAAGGTGAAGTTGATACAGCTAAAGGTGTTGCTGATGCTGGTTCGATTTTTTCAATCAGTACTTACGGCAGTACTGCAGTTGAAGATGCTGCCAAAGCTGCTCCTGATGCACCACAATTCTTCCAGTTATATATGAGTAAAGATGATAAGTTTAATGAATTTCTCTTGAAGAAAGCTGTTGCTGCTGGCGTTAAAGCTATTATTTTGACCGTTGATTCAACTTTAGGTGGTTATCGTGAAGCTGATATCATCAATAAGTTCCAATTTCCATTACCAATGCCTAATTTAGCTGCTTATAGCGACAGTGATGGTGAAGGCAAGGGAATTTCCGAAATTTACGCTGCTGCAAAACAAGGCATCGTGCCTTCAGATATTCAAAAGATCAAGGATATTACGCATCTACCTGTTATCGTTAAGGGCATCCAATCACCATATGATGCGCAATTGGCTATTGAATTCGGTGCCGATGGTATTTGGGTCTCTAATCACGGTGGCCGTCAACTAGATGGTGGTCCTGCTTCCTTTGAAGTTTTGCCATACATCGCAGAAATCGTTGATAAACGTGTGCCTGTTATCTTTGATAGTGGCGTAAGACGTGGCGAACACGTCTTTAAGGCTTTAGCAAGTGGGGCTGACTTGGTTGCTATCGGTCGTCCAATTCTTTATGGATTGAACCTCGGTGGTGCTCAAGGTGTCACAGATGTAATCGAACACTTGAACAAAGAGTTGTCGATTACCATGCAACTTGCTGGAACTAAGAGTATCAATGAAGTTAAAAATACTGACTTGATTGATTAAATTAAAATATTTATGAAAAAGAAGTGTGATTTTTCAATTTTTTTGAGAAATCACGCTTTTTTTGTTGCCTTAAAGTTGACTTTAGGGTGTAGAGTAAGAGCTAATACAAATTTGTAGAATATGAGGTGAGGTGAAGTTGGGGATTTTCTCTCGCTTACAATGGTTTTTTAAACGACAGTGGCGACAATACCTAATTGGCGTGATTGCATTGATTCTAGTCGCGATTTGCAATGTGATTCCACCCAAGATTATTGGGAATGTCGTCGATGCCGTTAGCACCAACAGTATGACTAGTCATTACTTGATTATTAATATGATAGTTTTATTTTTCGTAGCGATTCTCCAATATTTATTACGTTTTTTATGGCAGAAGATGATTTATGGCAGTTCTTATGTCTTGGAACGTGATTTGCGGAGTCGCTTATTTCGTCATTTCATGAAAATGGACAGTACCTTTTATAAAAAATGGCGGACGGGTGATTTGATGGCACATGCAACAAATGATATCGATGCCGTCAGAGACGTTGCTGGTCCTGGTATTTTAACCTTTGCTGATTCATTGATTACCGGAACATCAATGATTTTAGCGATGGGGATGTTCATTAATTGGAATTTAACGATTTTGGCGGTTTTGCCGCTGATTTTATTAGCTGTGATGGCAGATATCTTAGGTGGCAAAATTCACGTTGCCTTTAAAAAATCCCAAGCAGCTTTTTCAAGTATCAATAATAAGACTCAAGAAAGCGTCGTTGGTATCAAGGTTTTAAAAGCTCTCGGTCAGGAACAGGCCGATGAACAAGACTTCGACAAATACGTCCAAAAAAATATTCGTGCTAATAAACGCTCTTATCGTTTGGATGCGATGTTTGATCCTTTGACGACTTTGATCATGGGTATTTCGTATACTTTAACGATTATTTTTGGTGGATTAGCAGTCCTAAATGGTCGCATTACGATTGGTCAATTGGTTTCGTTCATTACTTATATGGCGGAATTAATGTGGCCTATGTATGCAGTTGGCAGTTTATTTAATTTATTGGAACGCGGGTCCGCTAGTTATGATCGAATCAGTGATCTATTAGCTGAGAAATCATCCTTAGTGCAACCTAAGAATGCCATTACAACAGTGCCGAGTGGCACTTTAAAATTTGATATAGATTCATTCCGTTATCCAGATGACAAAAAGATAGCTTTGCGTGATGTCCATTTCGACTTACAAGCCGGTAAAAGTTTAGGCATCGTGGGTCCAACTGGCGGTGGCAAATCGACCATTATTAATTTATTGATGCGAGACTTTGACCACTATCAAGGAGTTATCAAGGTCGGTAAAAATGATATTCGCGATTACGACCTAGATAGCTACTTGGATAAAATCGGTTACGTTCCACAGACTAATTTCTTATTCTCAACTAACGTCCGTGACAATATTCGATTTGCTGATATCGAAGCTAGTTCAGAGGCAGTTTTGAGTGCTAGTAAAATTGCTGATTTGGATGGCGATGTGAAGCAGATGGTCGATGGTTACGATACACAAGTTGGCGAATTAGGCGTTTCTTTATCAGGTGGTCAAAAGCAACGTTTGGCAATTGCTCGAGCTGTTTTGAGCAATCCTAAATTGTTGATTTTAGATGATTCTTTATCAGCGGTTGATTCTAAAACGGAACGACATATTGAACAAAGAATCGCGAAAAATCGTCAACAAGGGACGACTATCATTGCAGCTAGTCGTTTGAGTTCAGTTGAAAATGCTGACCAAATTATTGTTGTCTCTAAGGGCACGATTGTTGAACAAGGTACTCATCAAGAGCTTTTGCATCAGTCTGGTTGGTACGCTGACACCTTCAATTTACAAGCAAAAAATGCTGAATTAGAAGGGAGGCTGAGTCATGAAAAATGAGCAAGAAAAAGCTAATGATGAAGTAAAAGCACTAACTTGGAAACAACGTCGTCAGGTTTTAAAAAGACTCTTCAAATTTGCCGGCTTTTTTAAACGCCAATTTGGAATCGCAATTGCTTTTGCAATCATCTTAAGTATTATCAATGTTTTATTGCCAAGAATGTTGCAATTTTACATGGATAATTATTTGACCCATCAAAGTACCGGCATGAAGATTATTCTTGGTTTTGCGGCGTTATATGCTTTGGGAACGATTATCAAAGCGGTTGTCCAGTTTATTCAAGAATTTGCCTTTTCGATGGGGGCAGAGCGAACACTTGAAAAAATCAGAAGTGAATTATTTCAAAAATTGCACTCGTTAGGATTGAATTATTTTGACGTCACGCCAGCTGGTTCAATCGTTTCACGGGTCACTAATGATACTAAGACGCTGTATAACTTTTGGACATTGTTCTTGCGGATTTTAGTTGCCTTCTTTTCAATGGTTTCAGCTTTTGTTGCCATGGTTTCAGTAAACTTGACATTAGCTTTATTGACAGCTTTATTTGTTTTGATTTTGTATTTGTTAGTTTGGCTTTATCAACGTTTGAGTTCAAAGATTTATCAGCATTTACGTGAGTATTTGAGTCAAATCAATACGAAATTGAATGAGTCGCTGATGGGAATTGGCATTATTCAACAATTTGGACAGCAAAGACGAATGACCTCGGAATTTGAGGGCCGCAACAACGCTTATTTCCAGATGCGTAATAAGATGATTAACGTCAACGCCTTTTTGCTTTACCCAACGATCAGTTTGATGTTCGTCTTAGCAGAAGTTATCTCGTTAAGTGGCTTTGGTTTCAATAGCATGCACACATTTGTCGCTGCAGGTGTGATTTATGCTTTCCTATCCTACCAACAAAACTTTTTCAATCCCTTATCTGATGTCATGAACTATATGTCATTTTTCCAAGATGGTCTGATAGCAGGGTTTAGAATCATGAAATTGTTTGATAATAAAACTTACGCGCCTCAACAAAATGAAACGAGTACAAAAGAGATTACCGAAGGAAAAATTGAGTTTCGACACGTTACTTTTAGTTACGTACCGGAAAAAATTGTCTTAAAAGACGTTTCTTTTGTCGTAGAACCTGGTCAAACGGTAGCCTTTGTCGGACACACCGGGAGTGGCAAAAGTTCGATTATCAATCTTTTATTGCGCTTCTATGAGTTCGGTCAAGGACAAATTTTAATCGATGATCATGATATTCGTGATTACTCGACGAAGGAATTGCGCAAAAAATTAGGTTTAGTTATCCAAGAACCATATCTCTTCTATGGAGATGTAGCTAAAAATATCCGGATGTTTGATGAAACTATCAGTGAAGAACAAATAGAACAAGCTGGAAAGTTCGTTGATGCCGATGGTTTTATTCAAAAATTACCAGGAAAATATCATGCTAAAGTCTCAGAAAGAGGAGCCAGCTTTTCAACTGGTCAACGACAATTGATTTCTTTTGCCAGAACGATTGTCAGAAATCCTAAAGTACTGATTTTAGATGAAGCCACAGCTAATATTGATCCACAAACAGAACAAAGTATTACGCGTGGCCTTAAAAAGATGCGTGATGACAGAACTACGATTGCCATTGCCCATCGTTTGTCGACCGTTCAAGATGCCGACCAAATCCTAGTTTTGAGTCAAGGCAAGATTATTGAACGAGGCACGCATGAGCAATTATTGGCTCAAGGTGGTCATTACGCTGAATTATATGAATTACAAATGGCAAATGAAAAATAATAATAAATGGAAGTAATTATAGATATGAACAAACAAATCAATGAAGGTTATTATGATGGCGAAAGACCATTATTTAAAATGCATGACGCCGATTTAATTGATACAACTTTTGGTCAAGGCGAATCACCTCTTAAAGAAAGTCGTGATTTAAATCTTGATAACGTAACTTTTAAATGGAAATATCCACTTTGGTATGCTAAGAATATTCAAGTTGCCAACAGTATTTTTGAAACGATGTCTCGTTCAGGAATTTGGTATACCGAAAATATTGAAATCACTGATTCAGCATTGCAGGCACCAAAATTGTTCCGTCGTGCTAGCAAAATTAATTTAAGAAACGTTCACTTTGCGGATGCTGAAGAAACGCTTTGGACTTGCGATGATATTAGAATGGAAGATGTCCAAGTCAACGGGAATTATTTTGGTAAAGATAGCCAAAATATCTACGCTGACAACCTCAATGTTGTTGGTAACTACGTTTTCGATGGGGCCAAGAATGTTGAAGTCCACAACTCAACTTTTATTTCTAAAGATGCTTTTTGGAACTGCGAGAATGTTACAATTTATGATTCTAAAATCAGTGGCGAATATTTGGCTTGGAACACGAAGAATCTGACTTTAATCAATTGTACGATTGCAAGTGACCAAGGGCTTTGTTATATCGACAATTTGAAGATGGTCAACTGTAAGGTTTTGAGAACAGATTTGGCTTTTGAATATTGCTCAAATATTGATGCTGAGATTACAACTAATGTAATGAGCATTAAGAATCCAATCAGCGGTACGATCAAGGTTAAATCAGTCGATGATGTTATTTTTGATGATCCTGAAATTGACTCTGATCAAACTGAAATTGAAATCACCAGCAACATTACTGAAGGGATGCATAATTAATGGATTACGATTTTGAAACGCTCAACAAAAAACGAGATGGCAATTCGGCTAAGTGGGATGTTAAAAAAGGCGAGTTGCCAATGACGATTGCTGATATGGATTTCAAAACGGCTCCAGAAATTGTTCAGGCCTTACAAGACAAGATAGCGATGGGATTATTCGGTTATGAAGAAATTCCTCCAGAATATTTTCAAGCAGTTGCTGATTGGTACCAAAAAGAACATCAAGTGCGCCTTAAAGAAGAGTGGATGATTTTTGCAACTGGAGTAGTTCCAGCTATTTCTTCAGCAGTCAGACGCTTAACATCTCTTGGCGACAATGTTTTAGTCCAAGCACCTGTCTATAACATTTTTTATAATTCAATTGTCAATAGCGGTCGTCACGTAGTCTCAAATGATTTGGTCTACGATAAAAAATTACGACAATATGCAATTGATTTTTCTGATTTGGAAAAAAAGTTGCGTGATCCATTAACCAATATGATGATTCTTTGCAATCCACATAATCCAATTGGAAAAATTTGGTCGATTGATGAATTAACTAAAATTGCTAGACTTTGTCAACGATATGATGTCAAACTTTTCAGCGATGAAATTCATGGAGATATCACGCTTGGAAGTGAAGGGTATCACCCAATTTTTGGCTTAGACCAACAATACTTGCGTAACGTTGTGGTGGCAGTTTCGCCAAGTAAAACTTTTAACGTCGCGGCACTGCATGCGGCAACGATAATCGTTCCGGATGAAAACTTACGAGCTCAAGTTAGCCGAGGACTCAACAGCGAGGAATTAGCCGAACCCAATTTTGTAGCTATTCCAGGAACTATTGCGGCCTATACAAAGGGTGGACCTTGGTTAAACGCTTTAAAGGATAAATTGTTGAGCAATCGCAAATTGATTTTAGCTACTATTGATGAAATCCCTGGAATTTATTGGGTGCCAAGTGAAGCAACTTATTTACTTTGGTTCGATACATCTGAAATTACGAAAGATTCTAAAATCTTAACAGAATTTATTCGAAAAGATACCGGCTTGATTATTACTCCTGGAGATGTATATGGTGGCGATGGTCAAAACTTTATCCGAATGAATATTGCCAGTCCGACAGAAATGATTGTGGATGGCTTGAATCGTTTGAAGAAGGGTATTGCTGATTTTCGTGCAAATTTTAAATAAAACAATTAAAAAAGTCGTTGAATGAATTATTCACTCAACGACTTTTTTCGTCTTTATAAATTAATTAATTGTTTGATGTTGTGGCGTTAGACGCGATCCTGAAATCAACAGCGTGTACGAGTTGACCCCAAAGAAAGCAATTATCACCATTAAGCCGGTTAAGAAGAAACCGGCAAACATGAATCCGAGCCCAAGTACCAATCCAAAAACTGCAAAGAAACTCATTAGCAGTTTAGCTGTTTTAACAAGGCTTGATTCGGTTTTGAAGGCAGAATGATAAAGTGTATCGATTTTTTGCGATTTATAAACAGTCGAATCGGCTTTATGCAATTCAAGTGTCAGTTGATAAGGTTCAAAATAAGTTTTAATCGTATCCTCACCAAATTCATTCGTTACAACTTTCTTATATTCTCCACCAGAAATTTTGAGGGTCGGATACGAATCTTGTTCTGAAACATTTCTGAATCCTTGACTCAAATTGATAGAACCGAGAGTAACGCTCTTTGAATTCCAAAAGTTAGCTTTTACGCTGACTTTATTATTAGAAATCACCCATTTAACATTCAGTGAATCGAGATTTTCTAATTGATAAATTTTAAAAATGAACTTATTTTTAAGAATTTGCTTGTCAGTCAATCCTTCATAAATATCTTCTGGATTAACATCCCTGATGTAATCAAGATATCCTTCAATAAATTCATTAGCATCCTCAGTTAAAAACAATTTTTTCTTAAATAAGATAGTCATAATTCCCCCAGAAATTGTAACGATTAGTTACAGTATAACAAAAATGTATGCGCTTTTGTGGAAAACTATGAAAACGCTTTAATTTATTCACGAACGGATTGTTTTAACCATTTAATCAACAGGTTACTTATTAATATTTGCTGTTTTCTATTAGTAATAGTGGCTTTATTATCTCCTTTTTGTCTGCCATAGCTACCAAAGCCGGCGTGATTGCCACCTTGAATTACTTGATAAATAGTTTTGTTTGGTAGTAATTTTTTAGCTTGTTTATAGTGTGATTGATTTAAGACGCCGTCGTTTGTAGCGGTTAGTGATAATACAGGGACATTAATTTCATGTAAGTCGCCTTTCTTTTCAGGATAACTTGCTAAAAAGAAGACCGCCCGTAAGTTTTTTTGATGATTTTTGGCATAGCGGCTGGCCATAGTTCCGCCTAAAGAGTGTCCACCAATTACATAAGGCTGTTGGTTGTGAACCTTATTAGCAGCGTTCACATTCAAGACTGCTAAATCCAAAGGGAATTGGACGATGTAGACTGAAAATCCTGCCTGAGCGACTCTCGAGGCCCAAATACTGTAACTCTTTGGAGAAACCAATGCTCCAGGATAGAAAATAACCCTTGGCTTATCTTTTTGCCCAGGGAATTTAATTGTTCCATTAACGGTTTGAGAAGTTTTTGCAACAGAAATAGCTGAAGAGCTAGGAGAATATTCCTTATTTTTGACAACGATAACAGTAGTAAAAACGATGACTACTAGTAAGATAATTATCCCTAATAACCATTTAGTAAATTTTTTCATTTAAATCCCTCAATCTTAATTTAGAATCCTCCTATATTGTACTTTACAAGCTGTATGAAAATATGCTACATTTAAGAAAATTAATATGTAAGATATTAAAAGAAGGAGTACTATCTACTTTATCCACAGGGAGTTAAGACTAGTGAGACCTTAACGTGTCGGTATATAGGAAAAACATCTTTGTAAAATTCTGGCTGAAGTCGTAGTAGGTCAAGACGTTACCCAATGCGTTACAATTGGAAGATATGCTAAGCATATTTTGAGGTGTTTTTATAAAAAAACTTGGGTGGTACCGCGGAAAAGATCTTTCGTCCCTTTTATTAGGGATGGAGGATCTTTTTTAGTCCATAGTATTCCAATTTTAAAGAGGAGAAATCGATGCAAAACGTTTTAGTTAAAGATTTATACAAAAAAGAATTTGCTGATGGTGACAAAATCACTGTTTCTGGTTGGATTCGTACAATCAGAGGTTCAAAAAGAGTTGGCTTTATTGAATTAAATGACGGTTCATTCTTTAAGAATGTTCAAGTCGTTATTACTAGCGATATGGAAAACTACGCTGAAGTAGTTAAATATCCAATCAGTACAACTATCAAAGTTGTCGGTGAATTGGCACTTACTCCTAAAGCACAACAACCATTTGAAATTCACGCTACACAAGTGATTGAAGAAGGTTCATCTGATTCTGATTATCCATTGCAAAAGAAAGCTCACTCATATGAATTCATGAGAACAGTTGCTCATTTGCGTCCTAGAACCAATACTTTCTATTCAGTTTTCAGAATTCGTTCACTAGCAGCCTTTGCTATTCACGAATATCTACAACACAATGACTTTGTTTACATTCACGCACCAATCATCACAAGTTCCGATGCTGAAGGTGCTGGAGAAATGTTCCAAGTTACAACACTAGATATGAACAATGTTCCTAAGACAGACGATGGCAAAGTTGATTACGAAAAAGACTTCTTCAGAAAAGAAACTAACTTAACTGTTAGTGGTCAACTAGAAGTAGAACCATTTGCATTAGCTTTCCGCAATGTTTATACCTTTGGACCAACTTTTAGAGCTGAAAACTCTCATACCGGACGTCACGCTTCCGAATTCTGGATGATTGAACCAGAACTTGCTTTCGCTGACTTGAAAGATGAGATGGACTGTTCAGAAGAGTTGTTGAAATACGTTATCAACTATGTCATGGATCACGCTAAAGAAGAACTAGACTTCTTGAATGAAAATGTTGATAATACTTTGATTGACCGTCTAAAAGCTACAGCTGGCGAACAATTTGCTCACGTAACTTATACAGATGCTATCGATATCTTGGAAAAAGCAACTGACGTTGAGTTTGAAGTTAAACCTTACTGGGGCTTAGATTTAGATTCAGAACACGAACGTTACTTGTCAGAACAAGTTTACAAGAAGCCTGTCTTCATTACTGATTATCCAAAAGACTTCAAGGCCTTTTACATGCGTGCTAATGACGACGGCAAGACCGTTGCTGCAGCTGACTTGTTAGTTCCTGAAATCGGTGAATTGATCGGTGGATCACAACGTGAAGAACGTCTTGATAAATTGGAAAAGAGAATGGCCGAACTCGATATGAACGAAGACGACTACAAGTGGTACTTAGAATTACGTAAGTACGGTGGTACAGTTCACTCAGGCTTTGGTATTGGTTTTGAAAGACTAGTTATGTATATCACTGGTATGGAA
This sequence comes from Companilactobacillus halodurans, assembly GCF_009600995.1. Classification (NCBI taxonomy): domain Bacteria; kingdom Bacillati; phylum Bacillota; class Bacilli; order Lactobacillales; family Lactobacillaceae; genus Companilactobacillus; species Companilactobacillus halodurans. The sequence goes on from NZ_VDFO01000010.1 coordinate 36,630, forward strand.
AATATCAGAGATGTCATTGCTTATCCAAGAACACCAGGTAATGCTGAATTTTAATAATGTATCAAAAAAGCTTTAGAATCCAATCGGGTTCTAAAGCTTTTTTCGTACTTTTAGTTTAGAAAACAAATAAGGCGTGGTAAATTGATGCTAAAAATATTAATGACTACTAATAATCTGATGGATAGTAATATGATGAAAGAATTATCTGGAAATGTAATGGATCAAATGTGGGGATGGATATTCACAGCCGCTAGTGGACGAACTTTTGGAGCATTAATTATTTTGGGAATATTTTACAAAGTGTTTGAAATGTTATTACTAGGAACAATCGACAAATTGAGGAAACCCCAAAAAAGGCGAAGGAGAAAATAAAAAATCTTATGGTAAATTTTTTTACCATAAGATTAGATTAAAATATATTGATTTAGTTAAAAGTAAAAATTGCGGTAATAAATGTTGCGGCACCTAGAAAAATTCCAGGTACATTGGCCCAAATAATAGGCCAATCTTTCTTCTTTTGTAAAAATCCATAAGCAGTCCAGATAGTACAGTTGATAAAAGCCACTAATGGCTGAATAGGATTGCCTTTGCTCCCCGATAGATTCGAGAGAATTTGTGGAACGTACGAAACATACATAAGAACTGACATAATACTAGCAATTCGTCCAATTCTTTCTACTTTTTCTGTGCTGACTTTACTCATTTTGATTAACTTCCTTTCATTAATGATTTCAAATCAAAAATCTTAAATAGCACTAAAAAATTTCTCGGATTTAGACTAACCTAGACGTTTTGTATTGTCAATTAAAACACTCATGACAATGCTTTTGGTAGTAAAAAAACTAATTTAAGCCAAACTAAAAACCCATTGAGAATCGTCAATGAGTTTAAAATAATCAATTATTTTTTTGGAAATCATTTAAAATCTTACGAACGCCATCAGTGGTATCAGCAGTCATCATTTTATCACGCAAATTTTTGGCACCTAATTCATCACGGGCATAAATTTTAAAGAAGCGACGCAGTGATGGGAAACGTGGCAAATCGTAATGTTGTGAGAATTCATCAAAGAGGTTTAATTGCATTCGCAATAAATCTAATAATTCTTCCAATGAATGTTTGGTAGGATTTTTTTCGAAGGCAAATGGATTTGAAAAGACGCCACGACCAATCATAATTCCATCAAGTCCAGGATGTTCTTGGGCTAGTTTTACACCAGCTTTAAAATCTGGAACATCGCCATTGATTTGAATCAAAGTATTTTGGGCAATTTCATCGCGCATCTTTAAAATATCGTCAATGACTTCAAAGTGGGCGGGGACCTTGCTCATTTCCATTTTGGTTCTTAAATGAATCGTCAGTAATTCGACATTTTGGTTGAGTAATTCGGGAATCCAATCCTTATACTCTTCCAGTTTGCTATAACCTAGGCGGGTCTTGACGCTGACAGCTAGGCCAGACTTTTTGGCAGCAACGACTGCCGATTCCATCCATTCCGGATTACGTATTAAGTCGCTTCCACCGTGATTTTTAATGACAGTCTTATCAGGACAACCAGTGTTAATGTCAACGGCTTTAAAGCCTTGCTGTTTCAAAGCTATTGTGGCATTTTCAAAGTCAGTAGGGACATTACCCCAAAGTTGAACTACCGGCCGGTTTTTTTCCGTGGGTCCAATATAAAGTCGTCCATCAACTGGAAATTTAGTATTTGGATCAGTGATTCCTTTTGCATAAACGAATTCACTGAAAAAAGCGTCCGGTGCAGCTGCTTTAGCGATTACTTGTCGAAAGACAGTATTACTGACGGCTTCCATTGGTGCCATGGTAAAAAATGGTCGGTGCTCTGCTTTAGCATTTGCGACAATATTTGACCAATAAGTTGATTCTGTCACGTTGATTACTCCCTTGTTTTTAAACTACATCATTATATATTACTAGTTTGCGTAAAAAGAATCTAATTTTTAATTTCAAAAAAATAGCACAACCTTATCTATAAGAATAAGGTCGTGCTATTTGATTATCTTTTAATATAAATCTCGAAGGAATTAATGTCGCCACGATATTTGGCAATCGAGTACTCAGCTGGAACATCATCAGTAGTAAATCCAATTGTATGGAAATAAAAGATTGGGTCGTTCATATCGATGTTCAACATATCGGCTGTTGTCTCATCTGCCGCTAAAACTTCAATTTTTCGGCGGACTTGATCGATAGGGCAGCCATTAGAATTCATTGTTTCATAAAGCGAGACATCCTCAAAATCAAATTGGTCCATTTTAGGGAAAATTTTATAGGGGATGTAACTAGTTACGAGCACGACAGGTTGGTCATCAGCATACCTAAGTCGAACGAGTTTAAAGACATAATCATCTTTAGTTATTTTCAAGCTGTTATAAACCTCTTGAGTGGGAAGTTCTTTTTGTAAAAGAATGACGTGCGTTCTAGGAGTTAATCCTTTATTTTTCACCTCGTCATTATAACTTTCAATTACATGGGCGAATTCTTGTGAAATTTTATTTTGAACAACGATTGTGCCACGACGTTTTCTTTTAGCTAATAATCCCTTATTGACTAGTGCTTGAATAGCTTGACGGACAGTCGGACGGCTGACATGATAAATCTCCATTAATTCCGTTTCTTTGGGAATTAATGTATCAGGTTTATAAGTACCATTTTTGATTTTTGTCAAAAGGTCATGCTCAATAATTGTGTGCTTTGGTAAATTTCTACTGTCCATCCCTATAATCTCCTAAAACTATTTCATATTTTTCTTATAATCGCGATCAATCTTGATAGTGTCTACATTTTCATCTTGCATACGTTTCTTGATAGCATTGATGATTGGAATGCCGCTGCTTGCTCCGATACGGTCAGCCCCCGCACTGATCATTGCAAGAAAGTCATCTGAATTTCTAATTCCACCAGCCGCTTTAACAGAAACATCGTCGCCTACAACTGACTTCATCAACTTAACATCTTCGACTTTAGCGCCGCTAGGTCCAAAACCAGTTGAAGTCTTAATAAAATCAGGCTTAACTTCCTTGGCGATTTGGGCAACATGCTTGATTTCATCCTTTGTTAGATAAGCATTTTCAAAGATGACTTTGATCAATACGTTGTCTTCATGGCAAACGCGAACGATTTGTTCCATTTCATCTTTAATATAATCAAAATTACCATTCTTTACTTCAGTGATATTGATCACGTAGTCGATTTCGTTAGCTCCATTGTCAATTGCATTTTTAATATCAAAGAGCTTTGATTCTACAGTAGTTTGGCCAAGTGGAAAACTGATGGCTGCACCAATATCAATATCAGTATCTTTCAATTCATTATAACAAAGTTTTGATTGGACTTGATTGATAGCTACCATTCTAAAATGATACTTCTTAGCCTCATCGCATAACTTCTTCATATCTTTAGCTGAAGCGTAAGCATGCAAATTTGTGTGGTCTATTAATCTTGATAATTCATCTAACGTATATTCGTACTGTGTCATTTTAGGTCCTCCAAACATTTAATATGTTATTACATAATTGATAATATAATTACATATTTAGATAGTCAAGAAATTCCTTATAAATTTTATTATACTGGTCATTCAATTACATTAATAAATAATTCAATTTAAAATTAAATTTTTAATTTATGATGAAATATGTCTTAAGTAATTACATAAATGTTTCTGATAATAAAAAATTTTCCATTGTGTAATTTTTGAACGTGTAAGTTGAATTTAGATTGCAAAAATAATAATTTGAGGGCGGAAAAGTACAAATACGCAGAATTCCTTATTGTGATTGTGAAAGAAGTGTCAGCTATGCGCAAAAATAATGAATCCAATTTATTATTAATTATGATTGCAATTTTTATTGCGACTTTTATGACTTCAGTGGAGACGACTATCGTTACTACAGCTATGCCGACAATTATTAGTAAACTTAATGGTTTGTCGTTGCAAAGTTGGGTCTTTGCAATGTATTTATTGACCACAGCGGTCAGTACACCGATTTATGGGAAGTTGTCGGATCGAATTGGTCGTAAACCGGTTTTCATGATGGGTTTGATAGTCTTTTCGCTAGGTTCATTTCTTTGTGGAATATCTAGCAATATTTATAGTTTGATTTTCTTTCGTGCGATTCAAGGAATCGGTGGAGGAGCAATTATTCCCACAACTTTTACCATGATTGCTGATTTATTTACTTATGAGAGGCGTTCCAATATGTTGGCGATGAACAACACAGCCTGGGGCATTTCAGCACTTCTAGGGCCACTAATTGGAGGCTTTATAGTTGATAAATTGAATTGGCACTGGATATTTTTTGTCAACGTACCACTTGGGATAATCGTCCTAATTTTGACGTTGATAGGATTTAAAGAAAATAAGAAGCCAGCCAAAAAAGACCCTATCGATGTTAAAGGTATCTTCAGTTTGTCTGGTTTTCTAGTGTCACTCTTGTTGCTTTTCCAGTTACTTGGCAATAAGAGTCCTGATTGGTTGCTTGCTTTATTAATGGCAATTATCTTTATAGCTTTTGCGATTTGGTTCGTTAAAGCAGAAAAAAGGGCAATCGATCCAATGATTCCGCTAACTTTATTCAAGAATAAATTGTTTACGATTGAAATTTTAACGGCATCGCTACTTAGTGGAGTTCAGAGCGGCTTTCAGATTTATTTCCCGATTTGGTTGCAGTCGATTTATAAAGTTCCAGCTTCTGTTGCAGGCTTAGCCATCACGCCAAGTCCAGTTATGTGGTTAGTAGCATCGTTTTTCGTGGGAGCTTTAGTTAAAAGATTTATTCCCAAAAATATCACGATTCCGATTGCAATAATTCAATTGTTGTTTTACATTCCATTGATATTTGCTAGAACTAGTTTTCCAATGTTACTCTTCTATATTATTTCTGGAGTTACGGGTGCTGGTTTAGGAATTGTCGTTACAATGAATATTTTGGTGGCACAAGAAGTTGTTGGTGAAAAAGAAGTTGCCACAGCTTCCTCGATGTTAACTTTGGGAAGAACCTTAGGTCAGACCGTTATGACTAGTGTTTTAGGTTTGATTTTTAATTTGTCAATCAATCAAGGTATCAATAAATTCAAAAATGTTAATCTCCATCAAGCCAACCAGTTTATTAGTTCCAATAGTTCGGTTCATTTTAATGCAACGATTCTGAATGATTTACAAACAATTATTCTAAAAGGCATGCATACAGTTTTTTTGGCAACTATCATGTTATTCATTATCATCGTTATTATTAATTTTAGAGATAAGAATAAAGATATAATTAAATAAGATTTTTAGACTTAATACTTGCGTTGGCGTCTACAAACTGGTTATAGTTTATAGTATTGTAATTAATTTGGATTGGAAGTGAGAGTGTGACCCAGTCAGCATACTGGAATCGCATCGCAAATAAAGCTAAAGAAGAAAATCGTCCTTTCTTTAGTTTGGCACCAATGGAAGCCGTTACTGGCTCAGTTTTTCGTCGAGTAGTTATGAAAGCCGCTGCACCAGATAATTTTTATACAGAATTCACTAATGCATTGAGCATCACGCATCCTTTGGCCAAGGAAACTACTAAAGGGCGTCTTTACATTGACCCTAAAGAAAATCCTAAGCCAATTGTTCAGCTGTGGGGCAATTCAGAAGTTGATTTTGAAAAAGCTGCCAAAGAAGTGGAAAAACAAGGTTATGAAGCAATCGATTTAAATATGGGATGTCCTGATATTGCTGTTATTAAAAATCACAGTGGAAGTGACTTGATTCGCCATTTCGATACTGCTAAAGAAGTTATTGAAGGGGCTAGAAAAGCTGATTTGCCAGTTACTGTTAAGACGAGACTTGGTTATAGCGAAGTTAATGAATTTGAAACTTGGATTCCATTTTTATTAAAACAACAGGTGCCTGTTTTAACTGTTCATATGCGCACGCGTGAAGAAATGAGTAAGGTCCCTGCACACTATGAATTGATTGATCAACTAGTTCAGATGCGTGACGCCTATGCTCCGGATACACTTTTGCAAATAAATGGCGATATTGCTGATTATCAAGCTGGGATTAAACTAGCTAATGACCATCCTGGCGTTGACGGGATAATGATTGGTCGAGGAATCTTTATGAATCCATTTGCTTTTGAAAAAGAACCTAAGGAGCATTCAACTCATGAATTGTTGAATCTTTTGCGTTATCAATTAGACTTATACGATGAGTTCGTTGCTAAGGGGATTCCTGGTCATTTTGCACCATTACAACGATTCTTTAAGATTTATGTACGTGGAATGAAAGGTGCTTCAGCGATTAGAAATGAATTGATGCAGACTAAAACAACTGATGATGCTCGAAGAGTCGTTGATAGTATCGATCCAGGTGAATAATAGTTTTAATTTAGGAATGCGATGATAGCATTCTTTTTTTTTGCAACTAAAAATAAGAATTATTAAAAATAATTTTTGAGGTTTTTTGTAGTTAATAAAGTTTTTTTAGGATATTCTATGGAAAATGAGAAAAACAGGAGACACATTTAATGAAACGGGCGATATTTTTAATGTTAGATGATTATGCTGACTGGGAGGGTGCTTATCTTGCCAGTCAATTGAATCAAAGCTCGAATTGGTCGGTCAAAACTGCTTCGATAACGACTAAGATTACTTCCATTGGTGGATTAAAAACGATAGTGGATTATTCGTTAGTCGATATTCCTAAGGAAATTGATTTGTTAGTTTTGATTGGCGGCAATTCGTGGACTATTCAAAATGACAGCTTGTTGCAATTAATAAAGAATCAAATAGAAACAGGAAAATCACTGGCAGCAATTTGCGGTTCAGTCGATTATTTAGCAAGAAATGGTTTATTAACAGGATTTAAACATACTGGCAATGCAAAGTATTTATGGAAGGATTATGCCAACTACCAAAATGGTGCTGACTTTATTGAACAGCAAGTCGTTAGCAATAAAAATTTGATTACCGCGAATGGAACGGCAGCTTTGGAATTCACCAATGCGGTTCTGAAGTTAGTCGATTTTGACACTGAACTAAGGATTGATAAAATTACGGATTTATATGAGTTAGGCTATTACCAATATTGTGCAAAGTACGGTAAACCTATTTTATAAATATTTTTCTAAACAGCATATTAAGTGATTATTTGGGGATGATTGTTTAAAATATAGGTATAAATTATAAGGAGGATTTCATATGCATTGGTTATGGGTTTTAATTGTTGGAGCAATCATTGGTGCTATTGCCGGTGCCTTGACTAATCATGGCAAATCCATGGGATGGATCGGTAACATCATTGCCGGAATCGTTGGATCAAGTCTTGGTGAAGGCATCTTAGGATCCTGGGGTCCGCAAATGGCTGGAATGGCGATTATTCCATCTTTGATTGGGGCCATTATCTTAGTTGTTATCGTTTCATTTATAATTGAAAAAATGTCGTAAATAAAAAATCATCTATTGATTTTAGAGTTTATCTAATTTCAACGGATGATTTTTATTTAATTATTCTCTTGTGAAGATAAGTCATATGAAACGCTAAATTTTTTCAAAAGGACAATCGTACCTAAGAAAAAGATCGTCGCGATAATAGCGGTAACTGGTAGCATATGAAACATATTGCTAGGTAAAACTAGAGCCGGTAGTGGAAATGCAAAAGCAGCTGGTAGATTGATTTTTAACAATTGCAACAAAACAAAGACTAGCGGTAAGGCAATAATCGTTGAAATGAGCCATGAAGCAAAGATTAAATGAACTGCAACACCGATACTGGCAGCACCAACTAAAGCAATAAAATGTTTCGTGGCCATTTGCCATTTTTAGTCAGGCTTTTGTAAAACTTCAAAGAAGACGACCATAACGGGTGGAATGGCAGCCATTTGTGAAAATCCAAAGAACCAAACGGCACCGACTCAAATAATTGTCATAATCGTAAATACTAGCATATGTTTATTTTTAATTGGATTGCTAAGAGTGGCTTGTTTGTACTGTCCTTGAAGGAAAACGCCACACATTAAAGCAGAAGTGAACAGCAATATTGCGACAATAAAAGACCAATGTGTGGCATTAATGATGATTGGCAAAAGTCCGGTCGCAAATGATGGCGCTAAATTGGAATGGAGCAACCGCAGTAAAATTAGCATTAAGAGCAATCCTGACAATACCTTTTCAGCATAAGTGATTGATAATTGATTGATTAAAAAACCAATGATAGCTGTTCCCGAAGGTGCCAAAAAGATTTTTGTAGGCTGTTTGATCCAGCCACCATTTTGATAAATCCAAGTACCAGCTGTCAAAGCCCCAATTTCGGGCAAAATGATTTCCATATCATTGAGAATAGTTGCGCTTGCTACCATAAAAATTATGAAAGCAAAGCCAATCAAATAATTACGCTTTTCAATTGTAGATAAATGCATGTGGTTGTTGATATCTCCTTAATTTTAATTGATTCCAGTAGCGAAACTAGATAAGTGTAACACATTCGTATAATTTCTGAAAATATTATGTATATAATTTTTTATAATAAAAATATATAATATTGGAATTTATTTAAAATCTAATTGACTTTTACAAATTATGTATATGTACGTTTTGGAACATAGGGTAGTTTTAATTTGTAAAGCCACTAGAATTGAATTGTAAACAAATATAGGAGGAGTCACATCATGGATAATAGGACAGACAAAGTTACTAGGACTTACGATTTAGATAAAATTGATGATTTATTATGCGAATTGGATAATTCCAAGATTCGTATAAATGCATTAATGGATTATAACTTGAAGTTAGGTCGAATCAACGCTGAACAATTGAATAAGAATTTACTTGCACACGAATATAAAAGATTGAGTCCAATACTAGAACTGTTGAATACCGAGATTTTCGAATCATTAGACAAAGCTATTGAAATCTTGGACCGTGAATCACTTGCTGAAGAGACTTCAGAAATAGAAACAAAGCAAGAAGCATAACATTAATGAGAAAATAAAAAACATCTCGATTAAAATTCGGGATGTTTTTTTGACAAAAGGGTTCAAGATACCAGATTACTCTTGACATTAGGCCATTTTTTTTATAACATTTTATTGTTAGTTTTAAAGTCAATGGGCATTCGCCAAATGGTAAGGCAGCGGACTCTGAATCCGCAATTTATTGGTTCGAACCCAATATGCCCAATAAATACATCAATAAATCCTTATTATATCAAGGGTTTCAACGCTTGAAACTGTAGAATGGTCCGGCTTTTGGTCCGATGTCTAAAACGACACATAGCTGGCAAACTTTTCGGCAGTTTCTTTTTTTTGCTTTGAAGTAACTTCCGTGTAAATATCCATTGTTGTTTTATAGTTTTTGTGGCCTAACTGTGATTGTACTTCTTTAATAGTTGCACCGGCTTCGAAAGCTAATGTAGCAAAAGTACGTCTAAATCCATGAACCGTTATTTTTTTTAAGTCAAAGCGATCAATTGTATCTACTAACCATTTACGTGGTGTAGTTGGTACGAACATTTCATTTTTTATATTCGAAAAGACTAATTGATTATTGTCAGTGGCATTGAATCCTAACATCAACAATTGTTTTCTTTGTTCATTGCGCCAATGCTTTAATATTTCCATGGTTTTAGGGTCAACATCCACAGTTCTGATGCTTGTAGGTGTTTTAGGAGTATTAACTAATAGACGTCCATTTTCACCCTGTGACTGAGTTTTATTGATATTAATCTGGTTAGTTTCAAAGTTGACATCAGTCCATAAGAGAGCGAGAGATTCACCTTTACGCATACCTGTGAATGCTAATACTCTGAAATAGACTTCAGCAATATCATTATCCATGTCATGGAGGCACTCAAAAAAGTGTTTAAGTTCAGATAAATCGTAATAATTTTCGTCCATGGTTTTTATTTGAGCGGTATTAACGGGCAAAATAACTCTATTGGCAGGATTGCTTTCAATTATTTGCATCTTGTAAGCCCATGTAAGCACTCTATTGATATAATTGTAGAATCTCTTATATCTCGTTAAACTTTGTTTAAACCATTTGTTTACTGCCAGCTGAATTTGCACAGTAGTCAATTTCGATATTTTTGTTTTGCCAATTTCTGGTAAAATGTGAAGTGTAAAATGTTCATCAGTTTTGGAATATGTGGATTCCTTAACTGTCATTTTGTATTGATCAAACCATTTAAGATAAATATCCTTAAATGATAAATTTCTATATTCTGAGAAGCTCTTATTGTCAAATTCCAATCTCATTTTGGATAACAATGTTTGAGCTTCTTTTTTTGTTTTAATTCCACTTTTTATAGCTCTAACTTCCTTGCCAGTTCTCTCATCAGTACCAAGGTAAGCTCTTATTTTGTAGAATGTTTCACCATTTGCTTTTTTATATTTTTTTATTTCTGTCATTTTATTTTCTCCTAAGTAAGCGTGGGAGCAAACTTTGAGAGTAAGTAGGGCATCACCTCCTTAAATTTGATATTAAGTATACACAGTTGCTATGCTATACGTGATATAATATTATATAGGATACATTAGGAGGGCTATATGAACTTAACGTCATTAATATCATCACTTATAGTTTCTGGTAGTTTAGGATATTTAAATTACAATATATTAACAAAGTTAGATGTAGTAGACTTCTATAAAGATAGTAAGGATGATAAAAAATATTTTGTTATTATGCTTGGCGGTGTAAATTATCTTTTATATTTAGTGATAGCAAATTTTATACCACATGCTCAGCAAGGCAACTACTTAGCGATAGCTATCACTATGTTTTTAGTATTACTAATAAGCGTTGTTTTAGACTTTACTGTTTTTCCATTGTTTAAAAAGTTTATTAATTGGTTAATTTTAAGAGCAAGAAATAGAAGTGGACTACCTGACTTCGATGTTAAATCTGCACAAGAATTCTTTTTCAATAGTAATGAACCACAGAGAGTTTACATCTATGACTTTGATAATAAATTAATTGATTGTGGATATTTTTACTATAGCGCTGGTTCGGATTTTGACGAATTAAGTCAGGTTTTAATTCCCTTTGAAAAATCAGAAGAGGAAAAGTCCTACTTAGAAGTTAAAAGGTTAGCTCGTAAACAGAGTTCTCAAATGCTAATAGATTCTGATAGACAAATAAAGATTTTTAATCTTTCTTAGATTCTTCGTTGCTCTTAATAGAGTCCTTCCAGTCACGCTTAATTGCGTGGCTTTTTTTATTTTGGCAAAAATAAATAAGCCTACTCGAGACTTAGATTTATTTTTGTTGAAATTACTGGATTTGCCCCTTCCAGGTCAAGTCATTAAATTTGATTGTTACTTCATTTCCTGAATGTTTTAGCCCGACACCAATTCTTAAATTAGCATTTTGCCCTTCAGATAAAGTATCAGGTATACCATTGTCTCTATTTGATGATTGAGTACCAATTGTTCCGTTGGAATCTGCAACAGATAGTTCTGATCCATCAAAATCATCCAGTGGAATGTCTCCCTTAACAGAACTAACAGTATAATTAACAATTACATATTGTTGCATACCTGAATAATTATGAGATATATCGGTAACAGACACATCATCTGGATCAACCTTTTGCACTGAATTAACAGTAATTGAAGCAACCATATCACTATTGCCAACCATATCGCCTTTACCAAAATCCATTGGTTTAGAGCTTGAAGATTCAGATTTAGTAGATGCTTTTTTATTTACATATGGATGAATAGTAAACTTTTTAGAAATCTTCTGATTATTAAAATATGAGATTATTTTAAATTCACCTGAATTATAAAGGGTCATATTTACAGAACCAGTTTCAGCTACCTTAGGTCCATAAACGGCACCATCAGAAATTCTAATGATTTTATATTTATTACCCTCATTGGTACTAAATTTAAACTTTGCCTTTCCGTCGGCTTGTTGGGTGATATTTTTAGTATCAATACTTAAAGTCGCCTGTTCCTTAGGTATCATTAGGTAGGCAATTGCAATAATAAACACGCCAAGTACAACCCAGAACCACCATTTTTTATATAGTGGCTTTTTTACCTTTTCTTTATCCATAATATAATTTCCCCCATAAATATATATTTGATCAGTATAAGTATATCAGAAAAGGATGTACTAAATAGCCTTTAGTTTTGAATCTGATTCCGAATTAAACTCCTCAGTATAATCTGACAAAACATCTTGTAAGTAAAAAGTAGACATACAACCACATTGAGTACAGTATCTAGCATTACTTGGAAGAAGCATATTGCATCCATTTGGAGACTCTAAACACGCATATTTAATATCGTCAATATCATCAAATTCTGAAGTTACAGAGCAACCAGAACATTTATTAATCAAATAAGTTCCACATATTGGACATATTGGACCATTTGTAATTTCTTCATTGCCACACACGGGACAAATAATTGCTTTTCCATCTTTATCGAGTCTGCAAGGTTTTTTATAATTCATTAAGTTATTCCTCCAACTTTTGCTCAAAAATAAGTAATTAATATATTGGGGATTTTGTTTAGTCCCACATATTGGACAAATGACAGTATCTTTAAGAAGTAAATAATTGCATGTTTTACACGTAGTCGTTTTTGCTAATCCGAAATTTAAAAGATCAAACTGATTTGTTAATTTTGTTTTGACTCCATGTAAGCCATATTGCTTACGTCTATTTAAATCGTCAATGATATGACCACTTACTGAAAAGCTGACATTGAATATTGACTCGATATCAAACTGATCAATTCTATAATTATTATACGAAAGAAAGCCATCTATTACTGGGATTGGGGCCAAAAATCGTTTTGCAAAGTAATTTGCTTCTCGCTCATAGATTCGATATTTTCCTTCTGGAAGCAAATATCTAGAAACGATTGTTTCGTTAGATTCTTCATTATGTCTGAGAATATAGTGTCCTAATTCATGGGCTAGTGTGAATCGAATTCTTTCTTTGGAATCAATTTTTGCATTATAGAAAATAATATAATCATTGTCATCAGCGTTATACCATAATGCTCCATCATCGCTTTGTAATAATTTAGCAACTTCTTGCTCAGAACATTGCAAGCTTTTTGCATATTGGTCATATCTTTGTAAATGCAAATTGGGAAATACTCTAATAACTTTTTTAACTGAAATAGGTAAATTGCTTATTCCTAAAGTTTCCAAGAGATCATATGCAGATTTTTGGGCAAGAGCATAGTTTGCATCTCTATAAGTCGTCATCACTGTCATCCTCATCGAAATTATCATTGTCTAATTTATCAAATGTAATTTTCATCATCTTAATTAATTTTTCTTGATCGGATTTAGATAATTGACGAGCTCCACGTTGAATTGCACGTAATTCGGGGGTAGAGTCTTGAGGCTCATTACTAGATGTTAGTATTTGGCTTTTTAAGATATTCCAGTGTTCGGCCAACTTTTCAATCGAGCCAGCTCTAGGCATCTTATTTCCATTTTCCCAATTGCTAACAGCACTTTGAGCAACTCCGATAGATTCAGCAAGTTCAGATGTTGTTTCATTATGCAATTCACGATACTTTTTGATATTTTTTCCAATAATATTTTTTAAGTCTTCAGTCATGATTTTTATTTTTTCTTTCTACTTAATATTTATAAATTTAGTATATCACTTAAAGTCATATAATCAACACAAAAAGCCACCTTTATATCCCTAAAAGAGAATTAAATGTTGCATTATCTCTTTTAGGGATATATACTAATCTATGTTGAAAGGAGGTGACATGATGCCACTTGAACAAATGATGACTTTAAAAGCTTTACGAGTAAGAAAAGGATTAACACAGAATGATGTTGCAAATATCATGGGAGTCAATCGAATGACAATAATTAAATGGGAAAAAGATGCTGGTAATATGCCTATTAAATATATGTCTCGATTCTCTGAATTATATAAATATCCGATGAATGCTATTTTTTTTGGAAGTGTTATCTCTTTTAGAGATAAATTGAACGTAGAAGAAGGAAGAAAGTAATGAATCAATTAATACCAACAAGTACAGATGAACAAGGAAACATTTTAGTAAGCGGAAGAGACTTACATGGATTTTTAGAAGTAGGAAAAGACTTTTCGACATGGTTTAAAGACATGACTAATTATGGTTTTGAAGAGGGTAAGGACTTTACCCCAATTTCGGGGAAAAGTAATGGAGGTCGTCCCAGAACTGAATATGCAATGACATTGGATATGGCGAAGGAAATTTCTATGATTCAACGAAACGATAAAGGTAAACAAGCACGTCAATATTTTATTGAAGTCGAAAAGGAATATAAGCAAAATCAAATCGATGTTAATGAACTAAGCCCAGAACTAAAAATGTTCAATCAAATTTTCCAAACGGTGGCAGCTAATGAATTAGAAAATAAGAAACTTAACCACAAGGTTGATAACATTGCAGAAATCGTTTCATTAAATACCACTGATTGGCGTAAAACATCTCAATCAATTATTAAAAAGATTGCCATTACTCAAGGTGGATACGAAGCCTATCGAGATGTAGCAAAATCAATCTACGATGAAACAGACAAACGTGCTGGATCTAACTTGAAGACCAGACTTACTAACTTACGTAAGAACATGGCATTAGAAGGTGCTTCAAAGAGCAAACGTGATAAGGCCAATAAGCTTGATGTAATTGAAAGTGATAAACGCTTAAAGGAAATCTACATGGCTGTGGTTAAAGATATGGCTATTAAAAATAAAGTTTGGGAGAACGAATACTAATGACTAATATTATTTATCCACCTTTAGTGGAAGATGCTTACAAGTTTACAAGAAAACAAGGATTTAATTTAAGTAAAGCAGAGTTATATAAAAAACTTATTGAAGCTAATTTTATTGATAAACAGGGTAATGCAACCCAATGGGCTATTGATCAAGGGTTTGTTGAAGGAGGTCTAAACAATGGAAGAAGTTAGACCGATTGAAATGCTGCTAAGCGAACGGCAGTTTCAAATATTGAGAGATCAAGTCATTAAAGCCGTAACACGCAAATGGTTACGAACTAAAGATTTACCAAACTATTTAAATATGGCAGATAGTACGATTCGTGAGAATTTACCAGGTCTTCCATTCCACATAGTAGGTGGCACCAAGCTTTATGATCCGAATGAAATAGACGATTACATTAAAGATTTATAAAAAAACAAGCGTGGGAGCAAAGTTTTATGAGAAGTATTCCAGTACCAATGATTATATGGTTACCAATCTTAGTCTGGTTCGTGACTTACCAGCTTACTAAGGCTGGTGGATTAAAAAAGTGGCTAAAAAAATATACAGATTTCTATATGTAGAGGAGGGATGTGGATATGGATAAGAAGATTAAGTATCGAATAACCAACATTGATGAGTTAGCAAAGAAATTAAAAAAGGCACAGGCCTTATCCGAAGAGCTGGCGAGTGTCTTAAAAGAAATTGATGAATTTAAAGCTAAAATCCGATTTGACGAGTGACGTATTCTTCCAATGCCTTGTTCTGCATTTCTTCCCAAGTGGAGAACTTAGTATTTTCAGAAACATGTTTATCTAAAGTTGCGTCAGGCATTTTATCGAAACTTTCATTATCGACAATGCCAACAGCTTTAAAGAATTCATTCATATCATTGTATTTTGTATATTTTTGAACAAATGAATCAATAAACATGTCATCAAAGGATACTTGATGATCACCAGCAAAGTCATGAACCTTTTTAATTGACTCATCCAATTGTTTAGAAAGATCATCAAAACCGTTTAATTCTAATCCCATTTTTATCACTTCCTTTCTCAAGGAAGATTATATCAGAGGAGATGATCAGTTGAATGATGACTATCCAGATATTACAAGCAAGAAGTACGATCCAATTCGTGACACTGAACCTTACGATGTCATGATTGATGACAAACTGACGGGAGATGAACCACGTGAATTCTAAAGAGTTTAGTGAATTACTATCCGAACACAAACAGATGAATAGAACGATTAAATACACTGAAACCTTAATCGATGAACAAAGACAGCTCCAGGCAAATGCTGAGAGTCGAGACGATGAGGAGGCATACAGCAATTGTATTTTAAGACTGCAAGTCACGAACAGCCGTTATAAATCTGAGAATGATGACATTGAAAGCAAGCTAATTAAAGCATTCCAGGAGGCTAACCATGAATATCAATAAAGACGTGGTAGCGATCGAGAATGCCTTAGATGAGTTCGTTCGAATCGGCGAAGAAATTGGACGTAAGTCCGAACAGATTGAAACGTACGAAGCTAAGAAGTATGTGGAAAACGTCCAAGAAATTGAAAACAAATCAATAGCCTATCATATTGAGCGTTTAAAGCATTATCGAGATGACTTGATGATTGATAAGGCTAGGGCTGAAACAGTAGTTAGAGAAGCTTTTGAGCATTACTATTCATAGAAGGGAGGCGAATAAATGACTGAAATAGAAAAGCTTATAGATGTAGCTGTTCAATTCGGACAGATGAGGGTTCTAGTTAATCGTGAACCGACTCACTGGCACGTACATGAATTTCTTAGATTAGCTGGCGAAATGAATGAACAAAAAAAGTCGCTCTCAACAGCAATTGAGAACGACAAACTAACTATATTAATTAACAAACAAATTATATCACAGAGGGAGAATAAATAAATGGCAACATTATATGAATTAACGGGTAGTTATCATAAACTGCTTGAATTATCAGAAGATACAGACCCAACGCTTTTCAGTGACACGATGGATTCTATTACAGACGCTATCGAGGATAAGGCCGTTGGTTACGCAAAGGTTGATAAAGAGTTAGATAAGGATGAAAAAGCTCTTAAAGATGAAGCTAGTAGGTTATCTGCACGTGCTAAATCCATTAGTAATAATCGTAAGATTTTAAAGCAAAACCTACAAGAGGCTATGGAAACTACAGGAAAGACTAAGATCAAAACAAATGAATTTACTATTTATATTCAAAATAACGCCCCATCTGTGAGAATTCCTGATGAAAGTTTGATTCCAGCTTACTTAACTAAAACTGTGGTGGCACCAGATAAAACCAGAATCAAACAACTATTAAAGGAAGGAAAAGATGTACCAGGTGCTGAATTAAGTACCAGTTCATCTTTACGGATTAGATAAAATGGGAACATTAAGTCATCAAGCACCTAGAGGAGATTATTTAAAAAAAGAAGATATCACAGGAACTGCACGTGAAATCAAACAAATTTCCACAGAATTGGAAATCACATATATGGAAGCACTTGAAACGTATAAAGCACTTGCTTTGATTAATGGATATGACACTAAAGATGAACAATTGGCAGGATTTGGTGATTTGGCTCAAGAATTTATCGACGCAGTTTATACAATTCATACAAGTGAGCAATAAATGTTTCAACTAAGAGATTATCAGTTATCAACTATCGATAAAATCTACAAGTCATTTGACCAGGGTCATAGATCGATTATAGTGCAACAACCGCCAAGAACTGGGAAAACAGTAATCATGGCTGAAATAGCTCGTAGAGCAACAAATAAAGGCAATAGAATTTTATTCATTGTTCATCGTAAAGAAATTGTTGATCAAGTTATTAGAACTTTCGAGACTCAAGGCGTTGATATGTCACTTGCAAAAATTGGAATGGTTCAAACCATAACAAGACACGTAGACAAGTTAAAACCGCCCTCAATTATATTTGTCGATGAGGCACACCATGTGCTTGCTAAGAGCTATAGACGAATACTTGATAACTTTCCTAATGCATTAAAACTATTGTTCACAGCAACACCATATCGCTTAAACGGCGAAGGATTTGAAGAAGTAGCAGACGATTTGATACTAGGGAACTCAATAAAACAATTGATTAAGGATGGATTCCTAGCACCAGTCGATTACTATGCACCGGTTCAATTAGATGTTTCACAACTTAAAACTAAGAGTAATGGTGAGTTTGATGAAAAATCTATTGAGAAAGCATTCAAACCTAAAGTTTATGGCAATGCTGTCAACACTTTCAAGAAGTTAGGTGGTAGCAAACAAGCTATTGCTTATACATATAATGTTGCAAGTGCAGAACGATTGGCAGGTGAGCTGAACGCTAATGGAGTAGTAGCAAAGGCAGTGAGCGGTAATACTCCTAAAGATGAACGTGATTCAATAATTAATGATTATCGAAACGGAAAAATTCAAGTAGTTACCAACGCTGAACTTTTTACAGAGGGCTTAGACCTACCGAATGTAGATGTGGTGATTATGCTACGTCCTACGCAGTCATTGTCGCTATATTTGCAATTTGCTATGCGATGCATGAATCCGCGTAAAGGTAAGACAGCAATCATTATTGACCACGTTGGAAATGTTAATAGGTTTGGACTACCGACTGAACCACATCATTGGAAATTAGAAGGAAATAAAAAAGAAAAGTCTGATCACTCCAGGGATGAAATCAAACCGGTAACGACATGTCCTAAATGTTTTGCAACATTCTATCGCAAAGGCGACAATTGTCCATTCTGTGGTGCTGACTTAATAGAAGAAAAAGTGTTGGAAGTAGTTGAAGATGCCAAACTTGAAAAGGTCAAAGAAGAACGGCTACGTAAAGCTAAATTAATTATGAATGACAGTTTGACTAGGAAGATAGCTGACAAAAGGCCTAAAGATTTAAAAAGTTATGAAGAAATCAAAGCATATGGAAAATTCAAGAATTATAAGCCAGGTTGGGTATTTTTCTATGCAAAGCAAAGGGGATTTATTAAATGAGACGAACCACAGAAGTTTTGATTCAAGAAATTAATAAATTAGGTTACAGAACTGAACTAGCATCAAGTCATCCTGACAGACCTAATCAACAATTGTGGGTTTATAAAATGGACGGCTCAAAGCCGATTGCTAAAGTTTCGTTAATGCTTCAATGCCGTGTTAATACGATGTTAAACGGTGTTGGTAAGAATGAAGCAGAGTTGTTAAAAGTACTGTACAAATATTCAACAAGGGGGTTATAAATTGTCAATTCTACCCGAAAACAAACCACATCAACCGCACAACACCCCGAGAAACTTCTTTATCTGGGGAGCAACAATGAGCGGTAAAAGTTATCTGGCATCAGCGTTTCCTGATTCAATCGTATTCAGTACCGATGGTAATGAGAAGAATTCTGGTACGCGTCCTACAATCGCGTTGAAGAATTACGTTGATACAAAAGGGAAATTAACCACATCAGTTATAGACATTTTGGATAAATACATTTTGGCTTTAAGAACTGAACAGAACACTTTTAAGACAGTTGTAATCGATGTAATTGAAGATGTCACGGTTTTGCTAGAACAAGCAATCTGTATGGAAAACAATGTTAAATCACTTTCTGATATTGGTTATGGAAAAGGTTATGCAATTTTCAACTCCATGCTTTCAGAAATGGTTATGGATCTAAAGGCTTTGCCGATGAACATCATCTATATCAGTCGTGAAGATATGAAGACAGATGAGAATCAAAATCTAATTCCAGTTCCAGCTTTAAAGCAAAAATACTATAACGTCGTAAATGGTAACTGTGACTTAGTTATTAGAACTCAACATTTAGGAAAGAGCTATATCCGAACAGTCACAGACATTAGACGTAAATACAAACAATCAGAAATTGATGATCCACAGATTTTAAGAATTTTAATGGCAATACCTGGTGCATTGATAAAAGATGCTCCAGCACAAACAACAACAAATAATAAGGATGGTAAGAATTAATGAGTTTAAGAGATAGAGCTAAAAACGTAATGAGTAATTTTGATGCAACAAAGGACGATATCAACGGGTATGAAGGACTACCAGCCGGTGATTATCATATGGCAGTTGAAAATGTACAAGAATCTGATTACGGACAACTAAGCATGAAAGCTCAAGTTATTGAAGGTGACAACACAAGGCGTATCGAATTCATCAACATCGGTTTAGATGAAGTCACATCTAAGGGTCAACCTTTGCCCGATTTCGTAATCGATAGAAACATCAAAACCGTAGCACGTTTAGCAGCAGTTTTAGGAGTAGCTATTTCTGACGATGCTTGGGACAGCATGCAAATTATGGTACACGAATTTAGTAAAGCGGTTGGTAAACAATTTAAGATGACTTTGAAAATTCGTGAAAATAAAAAAAATCCTCAATATCCATATAAGGAATATGAATTTGAAGAAATTAAAGAAGATCCATTTGATGCTAAAGATGCACCAGAAGTTTCAGATGATGATGTTCCATTCTAAAAACCAATTAGCGCAGTAACGTATATGCCGAACGGGTGAAATGCCCGATAAATTAGGAGGGGAAGGACATGAGAAATTTAGTTAATTATGCAGTCGCTTATGCCGAAAAAGGCTTAAGTGTCCTTCCAATGTTAGATAAGAAACCACTGATCACTTTTGCAGATAAGCCACCTTTAAAACCTGATGAGGTTAGACAACTATGGAAACAATTTCCGTATGCACAAATAGCAATTAGAACGATAAACATATTTGTAGTTGATATAGATACTAAGGAAGCTCATGGACACGATGGATTTAAATCAATTGAAGAATATGAGCATAAGGATCTATTAATACCAACGCTTGAACAGACTACTTCTAGTGGTGGTAGACAAATGATTTATTTTAAACGTCCCGATATAGATATGTCTCAACACATTGGCTGGCTTCCGGGAGTTGATGTTAAAGCTCACGTTAATAATTATTTCATGATCGCACCTAGTGAACGAAATGGTAAGAGGTATACGTGGTTTAATCACAATCCGATTGTGACACCAAGCCGTGAATTAATTGAACTAATCAATAAACGACCAGTCAATAAATCAAACTATCAACCAGGTAATTATCAATTTAGTGATGAGAAAACAGCAACGTCTGAATTGTTTGAATCAATAGTTCATGGTTTAGGCGAAACTGGTGGTAGAAATAACGCCCTAGCGAGTTTTGTGGGTGGGTTACTATTCCGCAATGTAGAAGTAGAAACAGCATACGAACTTGCTAAACAGGCGAACGAGAATACATCTAAGTCGCTACCAGCTAAAGAGTTTGAACGAACTTTTGAATCAATGGTTCAAAAAGAAATTAAAAGAAGGGAGGCTCTAAATTCTATTGGAAGCAAAATTGAAAAGTAGTATAAGTAAATTATCCAAAATGCAACATGAAAATAAAGTGGTACAAATGCCATTAGATTTTGAATTAAACGAAAAAGATAATATTAAAACAAACAGTTTAAAAAATATTGGTTTGATACTGGAACATGACAAAGTGTTAAGAAACATCTTTGCATTTAATGACTTCACACATGAAATTGGAGTGGTTAAAGATGTACCTGATTTAAGAATTGATAAAGGACAAATGTTAGATGACTATGATCCATCAATTCTTAGATATATCGAAGATAACTACCACCTATTATTTAATAGAAATTTATTTCAAATGGCTGTAGTAAATGACGCCCGTAAGCGTAGGTACAACCCTGTGGTTGATTATTTCGACTTTGTTTATACACAGTGGGATGGGAAACACAGAGTTGATGATTTCTTACCTAAGTTTTTAGGGGTAGAAAAATCCGATATTACGACATTAATTACAAAAATTTTTTTCGTTGGTGCAGTTGCTAAGGCTTATGAACCTGAAATTAAGTTTGACTTTGTTCTTGATTTAGTAGGAGGACAAGGAGCTGGTAAAACTACATTTCTTAGAAAAATGGCACGTGAATGGTACACAGATCAGTTCACAGACTTCAAGGATAAGGATAATTTCGGAGTTATGTTGCGATCATTGATTGCTAATGATGATGAAATGACAGCTACAAATAATAGTAGTTTTGAAAGTTTAAAGAAATTTGTTTCAGCCCAGGAATTGGAATTTCGTCCACCTTACGGTAAAACTTCAATCCGCTATCCTAAAAATTTCGTTTTAGCTAGAACAACTAATGAGATGACTTATTTAAAAGATAGAACTGGTGAACGTAGATTCTTGCCCGTAAAGGTAGATGGTACACGTCAAAAGAAAACACCATTTGATGATCTAACTGATGAAGTTATCAATCAAATGTGGGGTGAATTTGTTAGCTATTATCAACATGGTTTTGACTTCGGCTTAAGTCGAAAACAAGAACAAGAATTAGCTAAGTATCGTGAAGACTTCATGTATGTAGATGAAGTAGAAACTCAGATTGAATACTTCCTTAAAAAATATCCTGATGATTTTGTTAGCAGTAATCAAATAGCAAAGTTCTTAGGCGAAACAAGTTTAGTTAAGAATCGTAGACTATCTAAAAAGATTAAATATGTTATGGATAATAAAGCTGGTTGGAGCTATGTAAATCATCCAAAGCGAGGTTATAGGAGAGATTAGTACACTTGTGTACACATTGGGACACTAATATTTAACTTAGTGTCCGGTCGAAACTCTTAGAGCCCCATGTCTTATATAAATATAAGGACACTAAGTACACTAATAAGTAGTATAGGTTATATATATATATATATTAGGTATATATAGGGGATAAGAAAAATTAGTGTCCCAGTGTCAAAATGAAGTTAATCCTATGTGGCAGTAAGAGAAATAGTGTCCCAAGCTAGTGTACCGAAGTGTACGAAATATTATGAGTAAATCAGAGCAAGAAATTCAAAATGATATTCGCGTTGCTGTAAGTTTAGATAATTGCAGAATATTTAGGGCAAATGTTGGTAGTGTGAGATTACCAAATGGAAAGTTTTTTCAAACAGGATTACCAAATGGCTATCCGGATTTACACGGATATAAAATTTCAAACGGTAAGATATTTTACCTTGAGATTAAAACACCAACAGGTAGACCACGCCCAGACCAGATACAGTTTCATAATCAATTGATGTCTGATCATATAATTCACGGTATAGCACGTTCACCAGAAGACGCACTAAAAATTATTGACGAGGAGTTGGTGGGTTATGGTTTTAAATCATAATGAGTGTGGAGGAAATAGAAAATGACTAATGCAGTAGTAAGCACGGTACTAGAAATCGAAGCCGAATATGGAACAGTACTCAAGTGTCCGATTAACGATAATCGCTTAGTAGCGATTAGAAAATTCTTAAACGATGGGGACGATCCTATTGAAAATAGGTCTCCCCTTGGGATTGATCTAAAAGTTGCGCAGAAACTATTAAATTCAAAAATGACTAAGCAGGAAATTGCCGACATTTTAGGAATCAAAGAATACAGACTGCAAAGATACATCAATTGTGGGTATCTTAATGATACTATCTGGCACACCTTCGATGATAAAAGAAAAAAACGTAGGAATTCTAAATACAGGATGTTCAAAAACGGTGATTACATCGGGGTGGGAACAATCAAAGAACTTGCTGAATTAACACACAAAACAGTCCAAACAATTAGCTACTATCATACCGAAAAATACAAGCTTAGAAAACACACAGACCGCTTTAGACTTGTGAAGGTTGAGTAACATGGGTCAATGATTCTATAGATGAATTGGTTCAAAAATTAGTCAAATACGTTAAAAAAGAAAAGGGATATCAAGGAGTGGAAAATATGAGAATTTTAAAAGGATATAGTAAGCAAGAACGTAAGGAACTAGAGGAAGCAAAAGACAACGGTTTCTTATCAGCTATTACCCTAATTAATGGTATTGGTGGTGATGATGGTGATTGCCATGCATTGTCTGAAAAATATTGCCGTGAATATACTAATGAAAACAATCAATTGGCTAAGGACATTGCAGATTTCTACTGTGGTAATGCTAAATTTCCTGAACAGAAATATTATGTACAACTGATTAAAAATAATGACGGCAGCTATCTCAACAGAAACAAGTTAAACACTTTCTTAACACTAGACGGCTGTCGCTTAGCCCAAAACTATCAAACTGAATTTACTGAACAAGAAATTAAAGATATTGACCCAAGATATATGGCTTTCGCTGTTCCAGTGGAGGCAGATGATGAATAAAGAAGAAGTTAAGAGTAAATCAAGTATTAATGACGCACCTAATGAGTTTCAAACAGCAATATTAAACGTTAAAACAAGAACGAGTGTAGTCATATTTCAAAAAGATGATAAACCAAAAATTACTTTTTATAAAGACTATGGAACAGTAGAAGTTATGTCATTAAAAGAAAACTACATTTTTAGTCTAAGGAATATTGAGAGCATTGAGTATGATTCAGATGAATGTGTTATTTACTATGGCTAGATAAATGTATTGAAGCTATTAGATATGGTTATGAGGTGGAGAAATGAGTATATACAATTTAGAAAAGTATGGATTAAATAGTTTCAAAGTATCAACTAATGCAGTAGATGAGATTAATGATGGGTTGATATTTTACATCAGCAAAGACTGGTCAAAGATTACTGACGATGGCTACATGTTCAATGAGCTTGAATTAATGTCCAAAAAACTGTCAGTCAAGAAGCGTATAGAGTTATGCAGAATATTTTCTCACTTTTACTTTTGTGATTTTGATGAGAAAACAGAAGAAATATATAAGAAACTCAGCCCTGAACTTAATTTAGATGATGTAGTAATGTCAATGATTCAAACATGTACAGCAATTTCTACAATTATTAATTATGAGAGGATTGGAAAATCTAATGATTAAAACATATAAGAAAGTAACAACCATTCAAGCAGAACAGTTTGATAATAGTAGAGAGATGGCTGAAAAGTATCACGTTGATTATGATGGAGCATACATTTTACCTTTCAGAATTGAAACTCCAGACGGGTGGCTAGGAATGAAGATTGGTGACTGGATTGTAACTGGTGTAAATGGTAATCATTGGCCGATTGCTGATGATATTTTTAAAAAGACTTATGTGGAGGTTGGAAACGATAAGAAGATTGTCAAAGCAGTTCAATTTGATTCTTGGGACGAAGAAATGATGTCCAGAATTGGAGTTTATGCATATGACTATGGCATATACCTGATTAATATTAATGGACTTCAAGTATTTCTTAGTCAAGGTGATTGGATTGTTACTTATCAAGATGGCAGTCAGTTTGTAATCCCCGATGAAGATTGGAAGACTAAGAAATGAATAATTTATCGAACGAAATTGTACATTTATCTAAGGTTTTGGAGAAACAAATTCCAAAAGGGTATCACGAAATTGCAGCAGAGTACGTTAGACAGAATATTACAGGAGCAATCTATGATTTACTAGTAATGGCTTTTTGTATACTGGTTGTTTATTTCATTATTAGAACCATTAAAAATGCAAATCAGAATAAAAAAGATTCAATGTTTTTTGAAAATTACGACGATCCAGATATAAGTATGCTTGGAATCATAGCAGTTCCAGTTGTAGTAATAATTGGGATTGCCATACTAATTATATTTGTTTCAGCATTTCTTGATATTCGAACAGCTATCCAACAAGCAGTAGCACCGAACTATTATCTAATCAAATCATTTATTAAGTAGGTGAAGGAATGATTTCGACAGTAATATTTTTATCAATTTATTCAACGATTGCTATGATTCTTATTATATCCACAGATGAAATTACCAAAAAAATAACCTATCTTAGTACAACAACTATTTTATTATTGTTTGCTATAACACTTGGAGTTATTAAAATATCAATGCATTTTAAGTAGGGGAGAGTGAACATTATTAGATCAGATATTAGAAATAGGTGTGAGAACGTATTAAAAGATTATCCGCACATTGATGAGTACATCAAAGAACGCAAGTTAGAACTTGCTTATCCGCCTAAAGAAATAGATGAAAATGTAGGAGGTGGAAAGAGTTCTAAAGTGTCACGTCCACAAGAAACATATGTGGTGACACTTGATCAAGACATGAGATTAAGAATGTTAGAACGTCAAAAGAGTGCAGTGACAGACTGTTATTTAGCGACCGATAAAGATACCAGGACTATCGTTGATGAATTATATTTTAAGGAACATCCAACGTAT
Source organism: Companilactobacillus halodurans (assembly GCF_009600995.1). Taxonomy (NCBI): domain Bacteria; kingdom Bacillati; phylum Bacillota; class Bacilli; order Lactobacillales; family Lactobacillaceae; genus Companilactobacillus; species Companilactobacillus halodurans. The sequence goes on from NZ_VDFO01000010.1 coordinate 62,567, forward strand.
ACGATCAGTGGATTATCAATACAACATAAAGTAAATGTTTCAATTGCTACTGCTAAACGTATGCGTACTAAATTTCTATTAGATTTGTCACAAAAGCTAGGAATGTTCGAGCCGTAATATTGAGCTTTTATTGAGCTTTTTAACGGTACTTTTGGTAGTAAATTAGTAGCATAGATGATTGGCAGAGATACTAACCATCTAAATAAAATGCAAAATATATCCCTCAAACTATATTTTAAAATAGCGTTGTGGTAATCGCTATTTAATCGACAATGTAAGACGTGTGGAAAGCGTCTTACTTCTGTGAGATGGCTATGGTAGCCAGTTAATAAAGACCAATTTTAGATAGACATTCCTCCCACAGGACTTAATATTATTTTACGTACACCTTTAATTAACTTTGGGTTCGATTCCCAAGTCTCACATTGCTCAGCGGAAAATGAGCATAGAATATAAAGGAAAACCTCATTTTTCCTTTTGTAAATAAACAACAAAGTCATGTATCAGAGTAGCGACTTAATATATGATTTAAAGTAGTGTGGCGAGTCTTTAAGTAGGCTTAGTTCTCTAAGCAGGACGGGTGAGGTCGTGGGTTCGAATCCCACTCACACTATTAAGCCAGTGGTACTTAGGACAGTACCTTAAAAGGAATGAGTGTTAGAGTTCAATGGCTAATCGCGTATCTAGTACGCACTAGCTGGTAGACATTGGTCTATCGGCTTTTTATTTTGGAGGAAAAACTATGTTAAAGATTAAATATTACTATTTTGAAAAAGGTTCATTAGTTTCAAACGATGCTTATATTGACCCTAATCTTATTTCGTCAATTACTAAAGGATATAAAAAGTATAGGAAACTTTATTACGTGAATATTGATGGACATACTTATTCAGTTAAAGAAAAGAGTCTAAATAAGATTTCAGATTATTTAGGTTATAAGTTTAAGTTGTGACGGGAGGCATAAATATGAAAGTAATCATACATCCTAATGAAGCACCAATTATATATGACGACTTAGGTAAACGTATTGAGGGAATATATAACTTTGATTATCATTATGTGACAGACACTAATAAACCCGATGGAGTTAACAGCATGAGTCTAAGTCATTGGTCTGATGATACTAATTGTCCAATCTTGTTACATCAAGGCTGGGATAAGAATCCATATTTAGATAGTAAATACTCATACTTTCAAGAGGGAGAAATAGTGAATCATGGACAAAGATAATGTTGCAACCCAAGGAAACTTTAGTTTCTTATCAGTTCTCACATTAATATTTGTGGTAGCTAAAATACTTGGATTCATTACATGGAACTGGTGGCGGATAGTCCTACCGGTACTTTTAAATGTCTAAGCCAAAGAAGCTAATGGTTATCAATGGAAGACGGCAGTTAGTTCCTATTGATTACCAGACTCGAACTGAAACAGATAAGGCATACAATCAAAAGCGGAACCGTGAGAACAAAGAGTACGTATCCTTTTACAAGACCACAGCATGGAGACATACACGTGAACAAGTCCTACTACGTGACTACTCAACCTGTGTAAGATGTGGACTTGAAGGAAACATAGTTGATCACATTGTTCCGAGTGAAGATGATTGGGAAGACAGACTTAATACAGATAATCTTGAGACGTTGTGCCAACGATGTCATAACCTTAAGACACGTAGAGAATGGGTTAAGAAGAACAAAGGACGTGAGAGAGCTATGCAGATACATATAGTAGTAGGCTATCCAGCTAGCGGTAAGTCTACATACGTTGCTAGACATATGACGTCACACGATCTTGTGTACGATTATGATTTACTTACATCATTGGTGTTAGTCTGATATTCCGGACACGGTCTCTATGTTAAAATTGTGAAATTAATAAGGAGAACTTATCTATGACTCAAAAATTTTCAGCCGAATTTCAGGCCTCAATTATGGATCTTTACCATTCA